>NZ_JAQUHV010000001.1:0-300000 GCF_028681615.1 Sulfuricurvum sp. | reverse complement strand
TTCATCACCGGAGGTGCGGGATCGGGGAAAACGACGTTGACCCGCGCTTTGATCGGGGATACTGTGCAAAAGGGAAAATCGGTGGCCCGTCTCGCCTCCACGGGGATGGCAGCGACACTCATCGGGGGGCAGACGCTTCATAGCTTTTTTGATCTTGGGATCGCGAATTCGCAAGGTGAGCTGGAGCGCAACGGAAAACTCGAACCTGCCAAAAAGATCATCAAACTGATCCGTTCCATGCAGATCATCGTTATCGATGAGATTTCGATGGTGGGAGCACCGCTGCTCGATATGATCCGTCTGCGATTGCTGCAAGCGGAATTTAGCGGACGGCTTATCGTCGTAGGGGACTTTTTGCAGCTTCCACCAGTGACGCGGGGGAATGAACCGATCTACTTTGCGTTTGAGTCTCCGAGCTGGGAGCGTTTTGGTTTTGAGACGATCCATTTGGAAGGTTCATATCGTACCCATGAAGCGGAGTTTTTGACCCTTTTGGAACAGGTGCGTCATGCACGTATCGATGAAGAGGCGATCAATGCGCTGGATGAATTGGTTAAACCGCTGAGTGAGGATATGAGTTCGGTTACGTTGTTGTTCGGTAAAAATATCAGTGCCCAGAACCATAACCGCTCCCAGTTGGAGCATTTGCACGGTGAGATTGTCGAACTCTCCACCTATGTGACGATCCATGATAAAAAGATGCAGGAACGTGATGTCGAGCGGTTTATGGCTGAGAGCCGTATTGAACCTATATTGGCATTGAAAGTGGGTGCTCCGATCCTTTTTACCCGTAATGCATGGAACTATTACAACGGTGAGAGGGGAAGTATCACCTCCATCGAAGAAGATGTCATCTGGGTAAAAAAAGCAGACGGAGTGAATGTCAAAGTGGAGCGGGTCGATACCACCAAAACACGGTGGGTGGAAAAAGGGAGCACGGCGAGTGAAGAGAAACTGATTACCCTCAGCCAGTTTCCGATCACGTTAGCCTTTGCCATCACGATCCACAAATCGCAGGGGATGAGTTTAGCCGATTATGTTATCGAAACCAATGAGATATTTGCTCCCTCGCAGTTTTATGTGGCGTTATCGCGCTCCGTATCAGCGCACCGCGTAACATTGATTAAACCTCATAGAGGGTGGGAAAAGCTCTGTTTCGTTCACCCTAAAGCGAAACAATTTATTGCTTCGATGTGAATGCCGATCCGATGATGATCCGATAGGAGAACATCACGCTAAACACGGCTGAGAGCAGTGCCACGGCGACCATCATATACATAACGGCGAGCTGATACGAGATTGCGCTCAGCGGATCGGCACCCGCGAGGAGCATCCCCGTCGTGATACCGGGGATATGGATGATGCCGACCGTTTGGAGCATATTGAGCGTCGGGATCATCGAAGCTTTTACGGAAGCTTTGGAAGCCAGACGGAGAGCTTCCTTCATCGGTGCACCGAGAGCCACCATCCCCTCGATCGTCTCAATCGTATTTTTCACCTCGGCACGAAAACGCTCGATACTCTGAGAATAGACATTAAGAGCATTGCCGATAATCATCCCCCCGATCGGAATCATCTCATTGGGTACCATGTGAATAACTCCGAATGCCATCATCGATAGAAAGACGATTCCCGAAGAGGCTCCGAGGCTAAAAAAAGCGATTTTAAAACTGTGCTCGCCCAGAGGTGCACGTTTCTTGGCGGTATAGGCTCCGAAGGTCACCATTCCCAGCAGTACAAAAAAGAGCAGAGCAGGGTGTTTCATCTGAAAAAGATAGACGAGAGCATAACCGAGAAGTCCCAATTGCACCATCGCGAGGATCGAGTTGGTGAGAATCATCTTTTCCAGACCGAACTGTTCGCGGCGTGAATACCATAAAGCAAAGATAATAAGAAGATATGAGGCTAAAAAAGAGTATTGCATAGGATCTGCTTTGTGTTTATTCTGGTTTAAGGCTAGTTGTCAATCGCGACAACATTATTTCGTCCGGCTCTTTTTGCTTCATAGAGGGCATTGTCTGCAAGCTTGAGTGCTTCAGTAACGCTGTTAACCAGTACGGTTTCAGGATGATAGATACCGATACTGATCGTAATATGAAAAGTAAGATCATTATAGTCAAAATGATGTTCTTGGATGCGTTGACGAATTTTTTCGCATTTAGCAATCACTTGTTCTTTGGTAATACGGTTAAATATGATTACAAACTCTTCTCCGCCGGCACGATAAACACTGTCTTGAGGACGAACGGTATCCAAAAAGATTTTAGAAAGTTCGCATAATACAAAATCTCCCGCATCGTGTCCGTAGGTATCATTGATTTTTTTGAACCAGTCAATATCGAGCATCACGACGGCATAGGAACTTTTGTAGATATTTTGATGATCAATCAGTTCTTGGAGCTCTGTTTCCATATTCAGACGGTTTTTCAATCCGGTAAGTGGATCATGGGATGCTAAATGAGCAAGTTTTTCATTTGCTATCGTCAAACTGTTTGTCCGTATTTTGATCTCTTCTTGAAGATTATGTTCATGCCATACGATTTTCTGGAAAAGCGTCGCCATTTTATGAGCCATAGGTTGGAAGATAAATACGATTTCAAGTAACAAAGTAAACAAAGTGATTATCCAAACTACCAATACCATTGTTTGAACATTCGAGATATTGGTATCACCCTCTATCTGATACTGCAGTACTGCCATATTCAAATCACCTAATAGAGCGTTGGACGATTTGATGATCTTATCGGAAATTGCTTCGGCTTCTTTACGTGTTTTGGAACGTATTAGTTCTTCGACTAAGGCAGTGTATGCATTAACCCGATCTTTGAGATGATTCTTTTCAAAATAAAGCTTTTGGAGTGTATTTGAAAGCGCCACTTTTTTTTCAGGATATATTTCCCCGGATGAGAGCCTCTCATTCTCAAGCCTCATCTCATCGGCGGCATTTTCCAATACCGTTTGTATACCGACGATTCTACGATTATTTTTTTGATCGATTGCATTTATATAAAGCTGCGAATATAAAGCAATGCGTTGTGAAAGCATTCTTTGTTTTCCGGACAGATTAACAACAAATGCGGTGGTTTCACTGCTTTTAAGAGCTGTGGTAAGGATATAAAATGTAGTGCTTGAAAGGATTACGAGTAATACGACGGCGATTAGATAATGTTGTGTAAAACTGTACTTAATCTCTCTCGATTGCATCATTGTTCTCGGTTATTTATAAAATAGTCTATCATAGCATACTAAAGTAATAGTTTTTTCAAAAAGTTGTTAAAAATAGCTAAAAGAGAGTAGGAGGGGAATAGGATTTCCCCCGAGAGGGAAAAAGAAAATTATAATTCTTCTGCGTGAGCGGCAAGATATTCAGCAACACCTTCAGTGCTTGCTTTCATACCTGCGTCACCTTTTGCCCAACCAGCAGGACAAACTTCACCGTGTTCGTTTGTAAACAACATTGCATCGATCATACGAAGCATTTCATCGATGTTACGGCCTAGTGGAAGGTCATTGATAACCGCGTGACGAACAGTTCCGTCTTTATCGATCAAGAATGATCCGCGAAGTGCAACCGACTCACCGAACAATACATCGTAGTCACGTGAGATTTGTTTGTTCAAATCGGCTACGAGCGGATAGCGAACTTGACCGATACCGCCTTGGTTTACCGGAGTGTTTTTCCATGCGAAGTGGCTGAATTGTGAGTCAACCGATACACCGATAACATTGATTCCGCGTTCTGTGAACGCATCAAGACGGTGGTCAAACGCGATAAGTTCTGAAGGACAAACGAAAGTAAAGTCCAACGGATAGAAGAACAATACGGCACCTTTTTCGCCGAGGTTTTCGTATAGGTTGAAGTTATCAACGATTTGGTTGTTCCCAAGAACGGTAGTGGCAGTAAAGTCAGGAGCTTTTTTTGTAACGAGCATGTGATTTCCTTGTGTGGTTTTTGAGTAATATGCGGAAATTGTAACACACAAAGATTAATTAAACTGAGAGGCAAAAAGTTAACTCAAAATTCTAAAGGATAATTTTTATTATTTAGAAGAACACTTGTAAACGATATACCAGCTTTCGATATAATCGCAGTATGATAACCTTTAAAAATCTCTTTTCCATGATGTTCAGATACAAACGCTCCCTGATATGGGGAAACATCATAGCAATCCTGGCAACCCTGATATCGATTCCTATTCCTCTGCTGATTCCTCTGATGGTAGATGAGGTCCTCCTCAAAAAAGGGGGAAAAGTCACTGAAGCCATCGACTGGTTCACCCCTGCTCACGAGCCGATACTTTACATCGGTATCGTACTGGCTGTGACGATAAGCTTACGATTTGTTTTTTTCATCCTCAGTGTCGTATCCCAACGCTTTTTCATTACTCTTTCTCAGGAATTGAGTTTCACGATACGAGTCCGCGCGCTGGAACATCTTAAACATGTTTCGATGAGTGCATATGAGAGACTTGGGAGCGGCAAGGTCATTACGCATCTTATTACCGATATCGATACTATCGAGCAGTTTTTGGGAAGTGCACTTTCCAAATTTATCGTTTCGGTAGCGACTCTCATCGGAGTCGCTACCGTATTGATTTGGATAAATCCGCTATTTGGGATACTTATTCTCATTTTTCAACCTGTCATTATGATTGTCACTCGTAAAATTTCAGGCCGAGTCGGTGTGCTTAAAAAAGAGCAAAACCGTACGATCGGCGAGCTCTCCGATACATTGACTCAGATGTGTGATCTCTTTGGACAGATACGTGCAAGCAATAAAGAAGAACGTTTTATTCATAATGCTATCGATCAGTCGAAAAGGCTGCGTCAAAGTGCGAGTGAGTATGGTGTCAAAGCGTTGATGGGAGAGCGATATTCGTACACACTTTTTTTGAGCGGATTTGAAATTTTCCGTGCATTAGGACTGGTGATGGTTCTCTACTCCGATCTTAGCATTGGATTGATGTTTGGGATTTTCGGCTATCTGTGGTTTATGATGACACCAGTGCAGGATTTGCTCTCGATGCAGTATAGTTTTGCAAACGCTAAAAATGCTCTTGCACGTTTGAATGAACTTTTGTCTCTACCTTCCGAACCGGTTTTTACTGCTGCTAAAGAGCCGTTTGAGGAGACAAAATCGCTCTCTATCCAAACGCGTGATCTGGTTTTTGGATACAGTGAGGATGAAGCGGTGTTGAAAGGGCTGAACCTCGATATTCCATCCGGCAGCACCGTTGCCATTATCGGAGCGAGCGGAAGCGGCAAAAGTACCCTCTCGCAACTTTTGGTCGGATTTTATCCTCCGACATCCGGGGATATCCTTTATAACGGTGTGAATGTGGAAAAAATCGGGTTTTCACATATACGCGATGAAGTGTTTGTTGTATTGCAGCAGCCGTTGATGTTTAACGAAACGCTTCGATTTAATCTTACGATGGGCGATCCGATCGATGACGGATTGATAGGTGAAGCGTTACGTATTGCTCAGCTTAGCGAATTTGTCGCAACTTTGCCGATGGGGCTGGAAACCCAAGTAGGAAAATTCGGTATTCGTCTCTCCGGAGGACAGCGTCAACGCCTCAGTATCGCTCGGATGGTGTTGGCTAACCCGAAAGTAGTAATCTTTGATGAATCTACTTCGGCACTTGATGTTCATACCGAGAGTGCATTGTTTGAGGCACTGGAGACATTTCTAAAAGAAAAAACAGTGATTATCATCGCCCATCGTCTCAGTACGGTGACACGTGCCGATTATATTTATGTATTGGAAAACGGTATCATACTCGAAGAGGGAACGCGTGAAGTTTTAGAAGCAAAAGATGGCAGTTATAAGCGTTTTATACATTCTCAACACGGATAAGGATAGCTAGATGCGGCAAAATAATTTTTTACGATGGATCGGGGGTGGGGCATTTGTTCTCATCCTATGGCTATTTTTACCTTTCTTAAAAGGTTTTTTTGTCGCATTACTCCTTGCTATGGCAGTTTCTCCAGTCAATAAAATTGTTAGAGATAAAATCACTACCTATAAACGATTAAACAATTTTGCTTCCGTGATCTCAGCTGCTATTGTTACATTGGGGCTTGCACTGATCATCTTTGTTCCTATTGCATTGTTCTTGTTTCAAGTGATCGATCATCCTTCAAATACGATGGAACTCATTCGTACCTTTACGAATCAAGTTGATTCGATCAGTAGTCAGCTCCCTTCCTATTTGTCTTGGCTAAAAGATCCGCTTGATAACGCGATTGCACTTTCCAAACAACACAAAGACGAGATTATCGAATTCTTAGCCGGATGGATGGGGAATGGGTTAAAAACATTTATGGCGATGCTCGGCGAGATGGCGATGATTGTTGTTTTTTTCTTTTTTTTGATGTGGTACGGCCGAAATATAACCCTTTTTCTCCTTCCGATAATTCCTTTAAAACGTTCTGTAAAGCGGGAGTTTTTGGATGAGATGACAACGATGATTGCAGTCGTTTTTTATACTCTGGTAGGAGTTATGATTGCTCAAGGTTTGGCATTCGGAATTTTCATCGCTTTTTTTGATGGATACAATGCGTTATTACTCGGTTTTCTTACCGGTATATCCTCGATTATTCCGGTAGTCGGTACGGCATTGGTCTGGGTTCCCATCGTTATACATGAGTATCTCGAGGGAAATATTATGAATGTTCTTATTATCTCTCTTTATTCTTATGCAATGATGGCGTTTTTTATCGATAACATTGTAAAACTTGTGATTTTAAATTTTGTAAACCGTACTCTCAGTCGGGGGAAACGCCGTATCAATGAGTTTGTGATCTTTTTTGCGATAGTCGGAGGATTAGCTACATTCGGGTTCTGGGGAGTTATTTTAGGACCTGCTATTGTCGCTTTTGCAGTGACTACACTGCGCACAATGCGAAAAACGAATCGTATCATCCTCCCTTAAAAGAGAGGAACGTAACGATTAGACGGCTTTAAGTGTCTGAATTTCTTGGCGAAGGTTGTTGAGCTCTTCGGTGAGACGTGCGATTTCATCTTCTTTTGATGTTTCTTCATTCGAAGAATGAGAATAGCGTTGAACAGCAGATTGGAACGTATGTGTCAAATGATCGAGCTGATCTTTTGCTTTTTCAATCCATTCGTGCTGATCAAAGTGTAGATTGTCTTCCATATCATTGATTTTTTCTAAAATCTCATCTTTATGTTTATAGGCATAATATGCAGCTGCACCCCCGATGGCAGCACCGACTACGAAAGTTAGAAGTGTGTTTTGTTGGTTCATTGGTATTCCTTTGTTAGTTGGATTTTTTCTTGAAAAATTGTGAAAGCGCACCGATAGCAAGTGTACCCAGCGTTACTTTTGCAATTCCGTTTGAAGCTTTAAGTGCAAGAGATTTCGTTTCATCATGAAGAAATGCGATTAATGCATGCAGCTCATGCAACGACATTAATGATTTTTCAGTGATTGAACGTGTTTCACCTTTTAGTTGACCGAGTAACTCGCTCACATCCTGTAATGTGACCACCGCTTTACCGGAAATGAAACTAAGTTCATTTTCTACATGACCGATAAACTCATGTATTTTATGCATTGTTTTGATCGAATTGATTCCGATAAAAACAATAACAAGCGTAATAAACATCATACATATCGCGATAATCCCGACAAATAAAGTAAGTAGCTGTTGATCGCTCATTATTATTGCTCCTTTCGCGATAATGCCAATTATACACCTCTTTTATATAAATTAGTAAATCGTTTTTCTATTTATACTTTTCTTCTGTATTTATTTGTTTAAGTATGTAAAGTATATACTTTTAATATTTTTTTAATATATAAGGTATATCTATGATTCTTACGTTATCGCATCAAAAAGGGGGTGTCGGAAAATCAACCGTTGCATGGAATCTAGCGGTTTCTTTTTCGAAAATCATTGATGTCAGGATTGTTGACCTCGATACACAACGCTCTCTAACTGTGACCAATGCCCTGCGACAAGAGCAGGGATTAAATCCTATTGCAATGCTTCATTTCAATACAGCCGAAGAGTTAGCGGAATATGCCCAAAATGATTCGGACGACATTCTGACGATCATAGATTCAGGTGGATTTGACAGTGCCTATAATCGTGTAGCGATCATAGCTTCAGATTTATTGATTACACCTGTGAGTGATAAACCGTTCGATTTGATGGGATTGCAAAAATATGAAGAGATTTTGAAAAGTCTTTCGGATATTCAAGGTGCAATCGTAAAAACTCATATTTTGTTTAATAACATCAACCCGGCAATGAAACGCTTTGGTGATCTGATCGAATTCATCTGTATGTCTGAGCATTTTGAACTCCTTACCTCTGTACTGCGTCAACGTGTCGATATTGCCCATTCGGTCGGTGAGGGGAAAAGCATTAAAGAATATCGGATATTCGGTAAAGCCGATCAGGAAATGGATGAACTTTTCAACGAAGTAAAATCTATTTTAAATATAAAATAAATATTTAAAATATTTATAAAGGATATGGTATGGCAAAAAATAGTTTTCTAAAAAACATTGAAAAAGTGAAAAATTCTGCAGCTATGAGCGAGCGGGAAACAAGTGTGAGAAACGACAAAATGAAGAAAAAAAAGCTCATTACTATACCAGTAGAATGGGAAGATAAAATTCGTGAATTTCATGGAGGAACAGTGAGCGCATATATACTAATAGCACTTCAAGAAAGGATGCGAAAAGACGAACTTATATAATTCAAAAATATAACAAAAGTATTTGTTCAAATGTTTATAGTTAGTGTACTTTTGGGCATAATGAAAAATTCGGGCTGCAAAAAAATCATTTTTTTATTATAGTTATCTAGGAATTCATCTATCAATTTCACCTTCCTTTTTTTAGTTAATCCCAGATGTAGTTTGCTAAGTTTTTTGAGATGTGAGAATGCTTCAGTATCTAAAGCATATGTTGTATTTGGCATCTTGAATAATTTCGTTAGACATTCCTTTTTTTCTCGTTCTTTTTGACCTCTAAACTTTTACAGGTTGGGCACTTTTTAGTGCTTTTTTACAATCCATTTTAAAAAACCTTTTATAAATACCGATTGTAGCGTAGTGTCATAAGGTTTTCAGCAACTCGAATTTTTCATTACACCATTATTTCAAACTTTTTGCGTAATGATACCATTTGGTCACTTTTGGACGTATTTTAAATAAAATGAGAATTGTTTCAAATAAATCCTTCTGGGTTTCTAGATTGAAAATACCACGAATCACGGCACATAGTTTCTAAGTTTCGTTTGGCACTCCATCCAATGATTTTTTTTGCTAATTTTGAATCAGCGTAACACGCTGCAATATCTCCTTCTCGTCGTGAGGCAATTGCGTAAGGGATTGATTGTCCACTTGCTTTTGAAAATGCTTTTACTACATCTAAAACACTGTATCCTATGCCGGTACCAAGATTTACAGCGGTACACTGAGATACAGTTAATGCCTGAAGCGCTTTTATATGTCCTTCAGCCAAATCAACAACATGAATATAATCTCTTACACCTGTACCGTCATGAGTAGGATAATCACCTCCAAAAATATTTAAGTTTTCACGTTGGCCGATTGCTACTTGTGTAATAAAAGGCATAAGGTTATTTGGGATCCCTTGGGGATCTTCTCCGATAAGACCGCTTTCGTGTGCTCCTACAGGATTGAAATAACGTAAAATCATTATGCACCATGATGGGTCTGAACGGTAGAGATCGCGTAAAATTTCTTCGATGACGAGCTTCGTCTGCCCGTAAGGATTGGTAGTGCGAAGGGGGTGGTCTTCGCTAAGCGGAAGACGTTCAGGGTTTCCGTATACCGTTGCAGAGGAGCTAAAGACAATCGTTTTAATACCGTTGGTTCGCATTGCGCGTAAAAGTGATAATGTCCCTTGGACATTGTTATCATAATATTCAAGCGGTTTTGCAACCGATTCGCCAACCGCTTTAAGTCCGGCAAAATGTATAACACAGTCACATCCAGCCATTGCAGCTGTTGTTTTTATTTCATCACGGGTATCACCGATAATCAACTGTACGGTTTTTCCGGTAATTGTTTCAACACGTTTTAATACTTCTGCCGAACTGTTTGAAAGATTGTCATAGACGACTACATCATAACCGTTATTTAGAAGTTCAACACAGGTATGTGAACCAATATATCCGGCACCACCTGTTACAAAAATCTTCATGCATTCTCCAATGAGTATTGTCTTTGGAATGTATCTTTTTTTGTAATTTTTAAATATTCTTGTCCCTGTCTAAAAAGGTGAAAACATTGATAAAGAAGGATGGTTGCAAAAATGATCATGACAAATTTAAAACGCGTAGCGACACTCTTATGACAGTCTATCAATCTAACCGAACAAAATATTGAAACTTCTTCCATCTTAAAGCTTGTTTTTTTAGGAATACTACATATTTTAGGCATCTTGAATAACCCTAATAGATACAAATATAGAATCTAGGTGAAATACAAAGCAGAAAAATAATAATAAAAGGATAATTTGCATGAAATAATGATATTCAATTATTTCTTAATTCTCAGGCTGATTTTTTTTAAGTTAAAAATTTATTAAATAATGTTATGCAGATGCTAGGTGTAGTATAGAGACAAAACTAATAGAATTTTACTACTTGTATCCAACTGATTAAAAATTAATCAGTGTTATCCATCATGACCCTCTCTATTTTATTATAATTCTTGCATGTAGAAAAATCGGGGGGAACATATCTCCCAATATTGTTCAATAAATGGATGCTAGGGTTCCGACTGAAAAGTGCTGGTCCGAGAGCATCCGGCCTCGTAAGCGGCTACACGGAGGGATAAAAGCCCGGGAGAGAGATATTTCTCCCCGTTTTTTCTCGATATACCGTTTAGGAGGATTTTATGACACATTCATTCACTCAGTGCACATCTGCTGCAGGCTCAATCAAACACACATCACCAAAACTCTCTACTCGTCTTTCACTGGCCGTTTTAGCGCTTGCTGTTGCATCGTCTGCCGCGTTTGCCGCTCCAAAAACCCACTTTAAAGTTGCATGGACCATTTATGCCGGCTGGATGCCGTGGGATTACGGTGCTCGAAAAGGGATCGTCAAAAAATGGGCCGATAAATACGGTATTAAAATCGATGTCGTTCAGCTTAATGACTATGTCGAATCGATCAATCAATACAGCGCAGGATCGTTCGACGGATGCGTAATGACGAATATGGACGCATTGACGATCCCTGCCGCGGGAGGGGTAGATTCGACAGCCGTTATTATCGGAGACTACTCAAACGGAAATGACGGGATCGTATCCAAAAGTGCCAAAAGCATGAAAGATCTCAAAGGTCAAAAGATCAATCTGGTCGAGTATTCGGTTTCGCATTATCTTTTGGAGCGCGGATTGGCTTCTGCAGGGCTAAGTGCCAAAGATGTCAAGACGATCAACACGTCTGATGCGGATATCGTTTCGGCGTTCAATTCACCTTCAATGAAAAATGTTGTGACATGGAATCCTCAACTAAGTGAAGTCAAAAAAGTTCCGAATGCGACACTCTTATTTGACTCAAGCAAAATCCCGGGAGAGATCATCGACATGATGGTCGTCAACACTCAAACTCTCAAAGACAATCCAAAACTGGGTAAAGCGTTGACCGGTGCATGGTATGAGATCATGGGCATTATGTCTAAAAACGATGCCAAAGGGGTTGAAGCACGGACGTTGATGGCAAAAGCTTCAGGGGCCTCGCTCAAAGATTATCAATCACAGCTCACAACCACGAAAATGTTTTATACGGCCGCTGAAGCCCAAAAGTTTACGGAAGATCCTAAACTCATCACGACGATGGGAGATGTGAGCAAATTTTCATTTGCCCATGGGCTCTTAGGAAGCAAAGCTAAAAATGAAGGCTTTATCGGGATGACATTCCCGGCGAATAAAACGCTCGGGAACACCAAAAATATAAAACTTCGATTTACTTCGGAGTATATGAAACAAGCGGCAGAAGGGAAACTGTAATCCATGCGTATGATCAATCTGAACGCTGGACGGTTTACACCGCTTTTAAAGATACTGCCGTTTGTGATTATCGGGTTGGTCTATTGGATTGCTGCGGATGCACGTCATGCATTGAACCCGGATGACAAGCTTCTCCCGACATTTGAAGCACTCGGAGATGCCATCAAAACGATGGTGATGGAGCCGGACGAACTGACGGAAGAGCCGATTTTATACACCGATACGATAGCAAGTCTTACCCGGATCGCAAAGGGTCTGGGAATTGCGGCTGCTGTCGGTTTGGTTTTAGGGATTATTCAAGGGACGTTGCCGTTGTTTCGCGCACTCCTTTCACCGTTTTCTTCGGCAGTATCGTTGATACCGCCGATTGCGATATTGCCTATTTTGTTAGTGTTATTTGGTATGGAAGAGTCGGCTAAAGTGGCGCTGATCGCGATCGGAGTCGCTCCGTTTTTGATCCGTGACACGCAACAGCGCTCTATGGAACTTTCCGAAGAGCTGTTAATCAAAGTGCAAACGCTTGGTGCGTCGACATGGCAGATTATTGTACGTGTGGTTTTACCGCATGTCATGCCTCGCCTTTTGGATGCTTTGAGACTCTCATTGGGATCGGCATGGCTTTTCCTGATCACGGCGGAAGCGATAGCTTCATCGGAAGGGTTGGGTTACCGGATCTTTTTGATGCGCCGTTACATGGAGATGGATGTGATTTTGCCGTATGTCGCATGGATTACGCTGCTGGCCTTTTTGATGGACTGGATACTCGCAGTGATTATCCGTAAAGCATTTCCATGGTATCGGAAGGAGAAGTGATGAGTTATCTGCAAATACGCAATGTATGGAAAACGTACGATGATAATGTCATTCTTGAAAAACTCAACTTTACAATCGAAAAAGGGGAATTTTGTACTCTGATCGGACCATCCGGATGCGGTAAAAGTACCTTTTTACGGATGCTGTTGGGACAAGATTCCCCATCACGCGGAACGATTCTGCTGGAGGGGGAACCACTCTCCTCAGAGCCGGGGAGCGACCGTGGAGTTGTATTTCAAAAATACACGCTGTTCCCACACCTGAAGGCTTTGGAAAACGTGATGTTAGGGTTGGAAATGGAACACTCTCCGTTTCTGGGCAAAGTCTTCGGCAGCACACGCCGCAGAATCAAAGAGGAAGCAATGGAGATGTTGAAATCGGTCGGATTGGAGCAATCGGCGCTCAAATATCCATCCGAACTCTCCGGCGGGATGCAGCAGCGTCTTTCAATCGCTCAGGCGTTGGTAAAAAAACCCAAGATTTTGCTGCTGGATGAACCGTTCGGCGCATTGGACCCGGGAAGCAGAGCGGACATGCAAGAGCTTGTCCGGGGATTATGGAAAACGTATGGTCTGACCGTTTTTATGGTCACGCATGACGTAAAAGAGGCATTTGAACTGGGGACTCGGTTGCTGGTCTTTGATAAAGTCCGACACGATCCTCAGGCACCGAACGCATACGGTGCTACAGTCGTCAATGATATTAAACTGGATAAAAACAAACGAAATAATAAAGGAGAAGAGTATGTCGAAAAACATGAAACCACTATTGCCTGAGACGGTCCTCTTTGATGAAGTACTTGTCGGAGGCGGGCGCTGGAGTAAAATCATCCGAAAAGGACAGGTTCTGCGTATCGTCAACACAGAGGCTACCAGCGGTTTATCCGCACTTTTTTATAATGTGCATGAACGGACAGAGCGGTATAACGCCGCCGATACGGTCAAGATTCAATACAATGCCTATCTCAAAGAGGGCAAAGCGCTTTATTCGGATATGGGACGTGTTTTGATGTCGATTGTTGCCGACAGCTGTGAAACCCATGATACGGTTTGCGGCTACACAATGGCTGCCGATGTCGAAAAACTCTGCGGAATCGGAAACTATCAGACCAAGCGTAACTGTTATTACAAAAACGATTTCGATAATTTTTTGGTGGAACTTGGTAAATACGGAATGGGGCGCCGCGACATTATGCCGTGTCTCAATCTTTTTTCCGATGCTCGAATCGGTGAGGGCGGTGAGCTGATCTATCGTGAGGATACGGTACCTGCGGGAAGTTTTATCGAATTGCGTGCAGAGATGGATGTCTTGGTCATTCTTTCGAATACGGTGCATGTGTTGAGTACGAATCAATCGTATGATGTCAAACCGGTCAATCTGATCGTGTATCAGGGCGAAGAGGCGGCAGCCGATGACATGTGTGTGATCGACTCGGAACGAAGCGAGCGTGCATTTGTAAATACCAAAAACTATATGAAACAGTTTATCCAAGGGGGCAGAAATGTCTGAGATGATTACGGTCGATTTGACTATAAACGAACCTATTTATGATGAAACCATTCCTGCCGGAGAACCGTGGTACCGTGTTGTCAAAGCGGGAGAAGTACTGCACATCGTCGATTTGGAAGGATGCCAGGCGGTGGATACCCTTTTTTACAATGCTAACGACGTAACCGAACGCTACAGCGCTCCGCAAACGATCGTACGACAAAAAAATATTTTTGTCGAAACCGGGACAGAGCTGGTTTCCAATCTGGGAAATACAATGATGAAAGTGATCAGTGATACCTGCGGGCGTCACGATACGCTGGGCGGCGCATGCAGTGCCGAGAGCAATACCGTCCGCTATGCGCTGGACAAACTCGATATGCATTCATGCCGGGATAATTACCTTTTGGCCTTGGGACAGATGGGGATGGATAAGCGTGATCTGGTGAGCAACATCAATTTTTTTATGAATGTACCGGTCGAAGCAGACGGGACATTGGCGATCATCGATGGGATATCGAGTCCGGGAAGTACGATTGAGTTGTTTGCCATGATGGATACCTTGGTTTTGATCTCCAATTGCCCGCAATTGAATAACCCGTGCAATGCCTTTAATCCGAGTCCTGTTCGATTGAGTATTTATAAACCTGTTTGATAAGAATTGATAAATTTTTCATGTGAGGAAAAAAAATGTTTGCAAAAGTGCTGATTGCCAACCGTGGGGAGATTGCATGCCGCATCATCCGTACACTTAAAAAAATGCAGATCGGTTCGGTTGCGGTCTATTCGCATGCCGATGCCGGATCGCTTCATGTGATGATGGCCGATGAATCGGTATGTTTGGGTGAACCGCCAGCCAAAGAGAGCTATTTGGATGTTGATAAAATCATTCAGGCGGCCAAAGATACCGGAGCGGAAGCGATTCATCCCGGGTACGGCTTTTTGAGTGAAAACGCGGCATTTGCACGCCGATGTGCGGAAGAGGGGATCGCTTTTATCGGTCCGACACCTCGGCATATGGAAGAATTCGGTCTTAAACATACGGCGCGTTCTATGGCAAAAGCCCAAAACGTTCCGCTGCTGCCGGGGACTGAACTGCTCGAAAACGTCCAAGATGCTCTGAACGCGGCCGAAACGATCGGCTATCCGGTAATGCTCAAAAGCACTGCCGGAGGCGGCGGAATCGGAATGCAGCTGTGCTACAGCGCCGATGAGCTCGAAAACGGATTTGAATCGGTTGGACGTCTCAGCAAAAGCAATTTTTCTCAAGGGGGAATTTACCTCGAAAAATTCGTAGCCTCCGCCCGCCATATCGAAGTACAGATCTTCGGTGACGGGAAAGGGGATGTGATCGCACTGGGAGAACGTGACTGTTCTCTCCAGCGCCGTAACCAAAAAGTGATCGAAGAGACGCCGGCACCGGGATTATCCGAGGAGATTAGAAATGCATTGCGCACTGCTGCCGTGAATCTGGCACGTTCCGCATCGTACAAATCTGCGGGGACGGTCGAGTTTGTGTATGACACGACGGAAGAAAAATTTTATTTCCTCGAAGTCAATACACGATTGCAGGTCGAACATGGGGTAACGGAAGAGATCTACGGTGTGGATCTGGTCGAGTGGATGATTCTCGAAGCCGCCGGAGAACTGGGTGATACGTTGACAAAACATTTTGAGCCTAACGGCCACTCGATTCAAGTCCGTGTCTATGCGGAAGATCCGCTGAAGAACTTCCAGCCAAGCTCCGGGATTTTGAGCGAAGTGGTATGGCCTGAGGGGGTACGCTGCGAAACATGGATCGAACGCGGAAGTGCCATTTCTCCGTATTATGATCCGATGATCGCCAAACTTATCGTACATGCATCCACACGTACCGAAGCGATAGAATCGATGATTTCGGCACTTCGAGAAACGACTCTGTATGGGATTGTAACGAACCTCGGATATCTGGATTTTGTATTAGGACAGGAGGTCTTTGCGAAAGGGGAGCAGACGACGAAGTATCTGGGAACACTCAGCTATTCGCCTGATATCGTCGAAGTGATCAAACCGGGGACCCATACAACGATCCAATCGGCTCCCGGACGGATCGGCTACTGGGATATCGGTGTACCGCCCTCAGGTCCGATGGACTCACTCTCATTTCGTTTGGGCAATCGTCTCCTAGGGAATGATGACAAAGCTCCCGGCCTCGAAATGACGGTGACGGGATCGACGCTAAAATTTCATTTTCCGACACGGATTGTCCTTGCTGGAGCCGTGATGAAGGCTCAGCTCAACGGAGCAGAGGTACCTTATTGGGAAACGATCGATATTGCTGAGGGCGATGTCCTGAAAATGGGGATCATCGAGGGAGAGGGCGCCCGTACCTATTTGCTGATTGACGGTGGATTTAAGGTACCGGAATATCTTGGAAGCACGGCGACATTTACCCTGGGTGAGTTCGGAGGTCATGGCGGGCGTATCTTGCAGATCGGGGATCAGCTGAGTACGTATGGCAGTGATACGGAGAAAACTCCGGCAGTCCTTGATGCCGCACTGCGCCCGCAAATGGCCAAAGAGTGGAAAATCGGGGTTATATACGGACCGCACGGAGCGCCTGATTTTTTTAAAGAGGAATACATCGAGACTTTCTTTGCAATCGATTGGGAAGTGCACTATAACTCGAACCGTACAGGAATCCGTCTCATCGGACCAAAGCCTCTTTGGGCGAGAGAAGACGGCGGAGAGGCGGGGCTGCATCCTTCCAATCTGCATGATAACGCCTACGCAATCGGAACGGTTGACTTTACGGGAGATATGCCGGTCATTTTAGGCCCTGACGGTCCAAGTCTGGGCGGTTTTGTCTGTCCGGTAACGATTATCGGAGCGGAATTGTGGAAAATGGGGCAGTTGGGACCAAAAGACAGAGTCCGATTCGTTCCGATGGCGTATGATGATGCCGTTTTAATGGAACATGAACTGGAAGAAAAGATCGCAACGTTGAATGGATCATTGCCGACTCTTCCGGCGCCAACGATTGTCGATCCGATCGTAGCGGAAATTGCTGAAAATGATCGCCATGATACGGTTCGGGTCCGTTTGTCAGGAGATCATAACATTCTGATCGAATTTGGTCCTATGGAACTTGATCTGACGCTGCGTTTTCAAGTGCATGAACTGATGCGCCGTCTCAAAGCCGCGGAGGATACCCGATTGATAGACCTTACTCCGGGAATCAGATCGCTGCAGGTTCACTATGACAGTCAGAAACTCCCTCTGAGTGAGTTATTGAGTCGAATCAAGGACGAACTTGCACACATGCCGACTACCCGGGATATCGTCGTCCCAAGCCGCACGGTCTACCTTCCGCTTTCGTGGGATGATCCCTCGACGAAACTGGCGATTGAGAAGTACATGCAGTCGGTTCGTAACGATGCACCGTGGTGTCCGAGCAACATCGAGTTCATCCGACGGATGAACGGACTGGAAAGTATCCAGGATGTCCAAAATGTTCTCTTTGAGGCAGAATATTTGATTATGGGCCTCGGAGATGTCTATTTGGGCGCTCCCGTCGCCGTTCCTGTCGATCCTCGCCACCGCCTGGTGACGACCAAATACAATCCGGCACGCACCTGGACACCGGAAAATGCGGTGGGAATCGGCGGTACGTATATGTGTGTTTACGGTATGGAAGGTCCGGGCGGATACCAGTTCGTCGGACGGACCGTACAAATGTGGAACCGGTATAAATCGACAACTGATTTCAAACCGGGGAAACCGTGGCTATTGGAATTTTTCGACCGTATCCGTTTCTATCCGGTTGCCCAAGACGAACTGGTCCAAATGAGAAAAGATTTTATCAACGGGACCTTCTCATTGAGAATCGAAGAGGGAGAGTTCTCTTTGGCGGAGTATCTCGGATTTTTGGAAGCGAACAGCGAATCGATTGCCGCATTCAAACAAGTCCAGCAGGAGTCCTTCAAGGAAGAACGCGAACGATGGGAAGCGTCGGGGATTTCGGCTTATGTGAGCGAAACGCTCGAGACGAATGATGAGAGCGATTTCGCGGAAGTTCCTGCGGGGTGTGAAGCTGTTTCGAGTTTTCTATCGGGCAATGTATGGGAAATTTCGGTCAAAATCGGCGACCGTGTGATGGAAGGGGATACCCTTGTCGTCATCGAGGCGATGAAATCAGAAGTGATGATCGAGTCTCCTGTCACTGGAGAAGTGGTCGAAATATTATGCACACAAGGCGATACCGTTCATACCGGACATACTCTTGTCATTATAAAAACTGAAGGTGCGCAATGAACAGCTGGATTTTACTGGCGTTAGCCATTTTACTGGAAGTGGCCGGGACGACGTCGATGAAACTGTCGGATGGAATGCAAAAGATTTTTCCGACGGTTATGATTTTTGTCTTTTATGCAATGGCATTTGTCTTAATGCCGTTTGTGATGAAAAAAATTGAGATGAGTACGGTTTATGCGATCTGGACGGGTGCAGGGACGGTCATGGTGACGGTAATAGGGATTGCCTATTTCAGTGAATCTTCCAACCCGGTTAAACTGGCCAGCATTGCAATGATCGGGCTTGGAGTCGTGGGCCTGCATTTTGCGGAACGCAGTTCACAAGGAGGGTTAGGATGAGACAACTGAAAACGATAGGTGATTATCTGCATCAGTATCGGGTAAAAGGCCGTTCTGTCAGAGAGGTAATACAAAACTGCCTCGACAGTTCTAAACACTACGATGATAAAAATATTTGGATTACAAAAGCGGATGCATCATTCCTTGAACCGTATTTCCTCCGTTTGGAATCGCGGGATCCTAATTCATTGCCGTTGTACGGCGTCCCGTTTGCCGTCAAAGACAACATTGATGTTGCGGGGATGAACACAACGGCGGGATGTGCAGAATTTTCTTACCTCCCGAGTGAACATGCGTTTGTGGTTGAACAGTTGATCCAAGCCGGTGCGATTCCGATCGGAAAGACCAATCTGGACCAGTTTGCCTCAGGACTTGTCGGGACACGAAGCCCTTATGGGGAAGGGATCAACCTATTTAATCCCGATTATATTTCCGGAGGATCGAGTTCCGGATCCGCGTTGGCCGTGACTGCGGGAATTGTCCCATTTTCACTGGGTACCGATACGGCAGGTTCGGGTCGTGTCCCTGCCGCGTTCGGAAACATCGTCGGATTAAAACCGACACGGGGCGCCTTGAGTATCCGAGGCGTTGTTCCCGCATGTAAAAGTCTCGATTGTGTCGCCATATTTGCACAAAACTGTGAAGATGCCGGGCGTGTTTATGATCTGTGCAGTATCGTTGATGAGGAGGACTCCTTTTCGCGTCCGAAAAGCTGTATCACTCCATTCGGAGGGACGTTTCGCTTTGGGGTACCGAGAGAGGATCAACTGGAATTTTTTGGGAATGGTGCCTATGAATCCCTGTTTTGGGAGAGTGTTCAAAAACTCGAATCATTAGGAGGAGTCCGATACGAGATCGATTTTTCCCCTTTTATGGAGTGTGCAAAATTGCTCTATCATGGACCGTGGATCGCTGAGCGCTACTGCGGAATCAAAGAGTTTGCACAAACGCAGAGCGACGCGATGCTGGACGTGACCCGAGGGATTATCCTCTCAGGTACCAAACCGAGTGCGATAGACGCGTTCGAAGGATTCTACCGCCTCAGTGAACTCAAGAAATTGAGCGATCACATCATGGCTGAAGTTGATATGATCATGACTCCTACGGCCGGAACAATTTACCGCCGGGATGAAATTCGGGAACAGCCGCTTGCTTTGAATACGAATCTCGGCTATTACACCAATTTTATGAATCTGCTTGATCTGAGCGCATGCGCTGTCCCTGCAGGATTTACCCCTGAGGGATTGCCGTTTGGCGTGACCCTTGCCGCACCGGCTTGGAATGAACATTCGCTATTGAGTGTCGGTGCAAAACTGCATGCATCGTCAGGATATACAAGCGGCCTGATCGAAACGTGCAAGCCAAAAACAGTGACATTGGCTGTTTGCGGAGCGCACATGTCCGGTCTTCCTTTGAATCATGAATTGACCGGTCGTGGGGCAAAAATGGTGAAGAAAGCTTCCACCGCACCGCAGTACCGCTTTTTTGCTCTGGAAAGTTTTAGCCCTCCGCGTCCCGGTCTGATCCATGTACGCGAAGGGGGGTCTCACATTGAAGTTGAACTTTGGGATATCCCCTCTGAACAGTTCGGCTCCTTTTTTAACGGAGTTCCGCCGCCATTATCATTGGGGAGCCTGATATTGGCCGATGGCACAGTCGTCAAAGGATTCCTTTGCGAGGGATACGCGGTTGACGGGGCAAAGGAGATCACGGCATTAGGCGGATGGAGAAATTATTTAAAATAAAAAGTCCCATATTCTAAACTCTCATCAGCAGGTTTGTTTATCCAGCCTGCTGTAGCTGCAAAAAAATTCTCTTTTCACTATTCTCTTAAACACTTATATATACATATATAAAAGATATACTTTATATATAATTTAGATATGTATAAAGATTAAAATGACCGCCGAAGCGGTCTGAAGAAGTTGGATTAAAATTTATACGTTAGATACACTTGAATGTTATTGTAGTATTTTGCATCGTTATAGTCATTGGCTTTAGAGTAGACATACGCGAGGGTTGTGTCCAGTGAACCGAATGATTTAGCTGCAGTTGCCGTATATTCGCTCATATCATTATTACCGTTTTCTGCACGTTGGTTAACATCGGTATAAAAGAACCCGAGAGCAACGATATCAGGAATGTTATAAAGAGCGGTTACATTATAGGCGGTCGCCCCTGCTGCACCTACATAGCCGAAATTCCACCATGCTTCAGTATAAAGTTTTGATTGTGCACCGCCGTTGCCGCCGGTAGCCAAGTTGGCGATTTGAAAGTTTGCCGATCCGTCTTTATCCGTTTGGGAAACAGCGGCGCTTAACGTGAGGTTTTCAATACCGGTATATCCGATTTTAGCTGCAAATGCTTTCGAATTAGCAGACGTAGCGAGTGTATTATCCGGGTTCAATACGGCTGCCTGAGCACCAAAAGTCATTCCGGAATACTCCGTGTCTCCTTGAATCCAGTACGCTTTAGCCGTATTTTTGAGTTCATAGAACCATGCTTGAAGTTCAGTGCCGCTCAAAGATTTGTTTTTGGCACCTACGACATAGGCTCCTTCATAAAACTTCTTGAATGGATTTTTTAATCTTCCTGAGTCGGTAATAGCCGGATTGACGGATGCGAAACCATTCACTCCGTTTCCTTTGTCGATATAGGCTCCGAGAAGTGTCGTATCCGATAAATCGGTATTTTCAACTAAGACAGCATCAAAAGTATTAGACGCGATATTCCAAAGTTCGGTAAAAGCAAAAGGGGTATCAAGGCTCTGGCGCCCAAGAGTTACTGCAGTTTTATCCAATACATTTTTACTGACATACACTTCGCTTAACCAGACTTGGCTTCCCATCATCCCGGTTGCCCTTGGTGCATTGGCGATATTTCCGCCCATATTCGCCGTTGCTAATCCGGTACCGGCGATTTTTCCTTTGAATCCGGCCCCGAGTTCGGCACCGACACCCATATCAATCCCGAATTGTGCGAAAGCACCCTCTTTGTTAAATAGATTAGGACGGTTCGTCCCATCCGGCGATCCGTCTACAGTGCCGTAAAAGAATTTACCGGCTCCGGTAACTTCTATGTTGTCGATAGCAAAAGATGACGTACATAACAACAACGACGCCAATAAACTTATTTTTGTAACTCTCATAATGACTCCTAAACGGTTTTTGAGAAAAAACGGGGAGAAATATCTCTCTCCCGGGCTTTTATCCCTCCGTGTAGCCGCTTACGAGGCCGGATGCTCTCGGACCAGCACTTTTCAGTCGGAACCCTAGCATCCATATTATTGACAATATTGGGAGATATATTCCCCCTGAATTTTCTACATGAAAAAATTATAGTGAAATTATGACGATCAAAAGGGGATTAAACGATTAATTTTTAAGCAATTTTGTTGGAACTTTTATAAGCAAGATACATTGCATGAATAACGTTATTTGATTTGTATGTTGGGTGGGTATTGAAATAAAGTGGGTGGTGGCCAATCTCGGAATCGAACCAAGGACACGCAGATTTTCAATCTACTGCTCTACCGACTGAGCTAATTGGCCACTTTTGTGAGGCCGAAATTATAGCTAGGTAAGCTTAAAAACAAGCTTAAGAGGTAAAAAGCGATAATTTGGCCGCTTTTTAAAACTCAAAATAGAAAATATGGGCTTCCTGCCGAAGGAAACTTAGCGTTAGCGTTGTGAATCGGGACAAGTTCCGATCGCGTATTGTTTAAATAGATTTCCGCGTTCGGCATAAGAGCTGAATTGATCCAAACTTGCAGCGGCAGGGGAGAGCATAGCGATACTATGTCGATTATGCTTTTTGCTGATTTGCTCTACGGCAACATCGAGAGTATTGCATAGGATACAGGGGATATTGTATTGCTTGCAGAGTGCTTCAAGACGGAGTGCATTCGAACCGATGGCATAGACGTCTACATCGTAACGTTTCAGCGGCGTGAAGAGTTCTTCGAGTTCTACCCCTTTATCATCTCCTCCTAAAACCAAATGGATCTTATGGTCGCTGTAGGTACGCAAAGCGGCGAGGGTCGCATCGATGTTGGTCGCTTTGGAGTCATTGACCCAAAGACGGTCACGAGAATCACGGAACTCTTCCTGACGGTGCGGATCGAGGATAAAGGCATTGATACGGTCATAATCACAGCGGTCATAAAGAATTTTATCGATCCCCATTGCGATCAGAGCATCCATTAAAAATGCCCCTTTAAATTTGATTTTACCGGTATCAAAACCGAAATACTCTGCCAAATCTTTTTCATTTTCGTAGATGATTTTGAATCCGTTGGTCGGGGCATCGGCAAACATTTTTGGGAGGATGATCACTTCTCCCTCTTTCATCATGCTAAGCGGTTTGAGCTTGGCATCATAATAGGCCTGCATACTTCCGTGCCAGCTGACATGATCAGGGGTCACAGGAAGAAGAGCATAGATGTTCGGACGGGCGATAGTATTGTAATGCATACTGAATGAGCTGGTCTCTAAAATCCAGATTGGGGCATCAGGGGACATGTCTGCAAGCGGAGTGCCGATATTTCCGCCGCTGATCGCCCCTTTATCGCTGAGCAGATGCTCTACCATTTGGGTTGTGGTCGTTTTGCCGTTGGTACCGCTGATCCAGATCGAAAACGGCATTTGGGGGGCAAAAAAATCATACTCGCTGATGAGGTGCGATGCCTGCTGAATGAGAGGATGAGACGGCGGAAATCCAGGTGATGGGATCTCATGGGTGAAGAGACGGGTGTCAAATTCACTGACGGGTTTGAGAGAATTTCCCTCGTCATCGGTAAAAGGTTTTGTCACTTTGTCATCGAAAAAAGTGCACGGACCTAAAAGTTTGGCAATTGCCCGGGTTGTTTTGCCGTATCCGAAACAGGCGATGTTGTGTTTTTCCATTATCGGATCTTCAAGGTAATGAGTGCAAAAATATTAGAGAGAAGCGAAATGATCCAGAAACGGACGATGATTTTGTTCTCTGCCCACTGTTTCATTTCAAAATGGTGATGGATCGGTGCCATTAAAAAGACCCTTTTTTTACGGAGTTTGTAACTGCCGACTTGTAAGATAACCGAGACGGTTTCGATAACGAAAATAAGGCCGATGAGGATCAGGAGCAGTTCACTTTTCCCGATAATCGCCATATACGCGATAAAAGCTCCGATTGTGAGAGAACCGCTGTCCCCCATAAATACTTGCGCCGGATGGCAGTTGAACCACAAAAATCCGATGAGTGATCCCGTCAATGCCGCAGCGATGACGACTACCTCTCCGGCAGGAATTTTCGGCATCAAAAGATAGTGTGCCAAGGCGGCGTTCCCGACGATATAGACGATAATGCTCAAAGAAAGGAGGGCAAAGATCGACGGTACGGTAGCCAGCCCGTCGAGTCCGTCGGTGAGGTTGACGGCATTGGAAGTCGCAATCATGACAAGGACCCAGAATGCGACACTGCCCCATCCCATATCAAAAAGGCTTGATTTGATAAACGGAACGTAAAAACCGGTATCCAATTTCGCGACGTAGATCAAAAATAGACCGATCGCAACACCGAAAATGATCTGCAAGAAAAGTTTTGCCCGTGCACTGAGCCCTGCGAGGTTGTTGGCACCGCGAATTTTGCCCCAGTCGTCGGTAAACCCGATGTAAGCATAAAAGATGAGGGTTAAAAGGCCGCCGATGACAAAAGGGTTCATCACATTGACGGTCAACAGGGAAGCGATTACGGTAGAGATGACAAAAACGATTCCCCCCATCGTCGGTGTTTTGGCTTTGCCTTGATGGGCGCTGACGTATTCGTTGATCGGCTGCACGCGTGCAGAGCGCTGTGCCCAAGCGATAAAGCGGGGCATAATAAAGAGAGTGAGGAGCAAACCGATGAAAAAAGCGATACCTGCACGGACCGTAATATACTGAAACAGATTAATACCAAGGGCCTTATGAAACCAATATAACATTCTATGAACTCTTTAAGATAAAATTTAAAAGCAATGCAAAAGTGACATTTTAATATAATCCCCCCAAAGTTTGTTTAATCAAAGGAGCCAATTTGAGCAAAAAAACTGTTTTGGTCATTACTGACGGTATCGGGTACTCGTCCAAACGTGAATATAATGCCTTCCATACAGCTCATAAGCCGACGTACGATCATTTGTTTCGTGAGGTTCCTCATTCTCTGATCGATACCTTCGGTTTGAGCGTCGGTCTTCCTGAAGGGCAGATGGGCAATTCCGAGGTGGGACATATGTCAATCGGCAGCGGAAGGGTATTGTATCAGGACTTGGTCAAAATCTCCCTTGCCCTCGAAGAAGGGACTTTTGCGGATAATGAGGTTTTTGCTTCATTGCTCACAACCAGCAAACGACTCCATTTGATTGCATTGTTAAGCGACGGGGGAGTCCACTCGCATATCGATCATTTGATCGGAGTAGCGGAGATCGCTGCGGAAGAAGGCAAAGAGGTGTGGCTGCATCTTATTACCGACGGACGGGATGTCGCTCCGAAATCGGCAAATCTCTTTTTGCATACATTAAATGCTCATGGATACCCTAATGTCAAAATCGGCTCGATTGGGGGCCGATTTTTCGGTATGGATCGTGATAACCGCTGGGAACGTGTCCAAAAAGGGTACGATGCCATCGTGTGCGCCACACCAAAAAGCGAACAAAGCGTTGCCGATTACGTCGAAAATGCGTATGCAGCCGGGGAGACGGATGAATTTATCACCCCTAGCGCATTCGAAGGATATGAAGGATTTAAAGAGGGAGATGCGGTTTTAACGCTCAATTTCCGAAGCGATCGGATGCGGGAGCTGACACATGCAATCGGAGATCCAAATTTCGACGGATTTAAACGTACTTTTATCCCGACCCATTTGGCAACGATGACGCAGTATGATAAAAACTTCCCGTATCCGGTTCTATTTCCCAAAGATGCACCGAAAAATACTCTGGCTGAAGTGATCAGCCGCGCAGGACTTCGACAGTTGCATACGGCGGAGACGGAAAAATACGCACACGTTACCTTTTTCTTCAACGGAGGTATCGAAGAGCCGTATGAAAACGAGACTCGGGTATTGATTCCGAGCCCGCAAGTCAAAACCTACGATATGAAACCCGAAATGAGTGCTCCGGAAGTGGGAGACGTCGTCGTCAAAGCGATGGATGAAGGGTATGATTTTGTTGTAGTAAACTTTGCCAACGGCGATATGGTAGGACATACCGGTAATTTCGAAGCGGCGGTCAAAGGGGTCGAAGCGGTCGATGAACAGTTGGGCCGAATTGTTGAAACGGCGAAACGAAACGGTTATGCAATGGTTCTGACCTCCGATCACGGCAACTGCGAAGAGATGCGTGATGATGCGGGGAATATGCTCACCAATCATACCGTAGGAAAAGTCTGGTGTTTCGTGATGGCGGATGGGGTCAATGAAGTTCACCCCGGCGCTCTTAACAACGTAGCGCCGACCGTCTTGAAACTGATGGGGTTAGAAATCCCCTCAGAAATGGATATGCCACTAATATAATCTTCGTCATCCTGAACTTGCTTCAGGATCTAAAAGATTGCGGATCAAGTCCGCAATGACAAAATTTAAAGTTAAGGAAATTGCGTATGAAATTCACAGGTAAAAACGTATTGGTAACAGGTTCAAGTCGGGGAATCGGTGCGGAAGTGGCAAAAGTATTGGCAAGCTATGGCTTGAAAGTTTGGATCAACTACCGCAGCGGAGCAGCAGCGGCGGATGCGGTAAAAGCCGAGATCGAAGCTGCCGGCGGCCAAGCGGCGGTTATCGGGTTCGACGTGAGTGACGAAGCGGCGTTTGTGGATGCGGTCAAAACGATTGTAGATGCGGACGGCGCACTTTCGTATTTGGTAAACAATGCAGGGATTACCAATGATAAATTGGCGCTGCGTATGAAAGCGGAAGAGTTTACGAGTGTACTGGATGCAAACTTGACGTCGGCATTTATCGGGTGCCGCGAAGCGATGAAAGCGATGCGCAAACAAAAATTCGGAAGCATCGTCAATATGGCTTCCATCGTCGGTGAAACCGGTAATGCGGGACAAACCAATTATGCGGCAAGCAAGGGCGGTATGATCGCTATGACCAAAAGCTTTGCAATCGAAGCGGCTACGAGCGGTATCCGGTATAACTGTATTACTCCGGGCTTTATCGCGACCGATATGACCGATGAACTCAAAGAGGAAGTTAAAGCCTCATTTACATCGAAAATTCCGATGGCACGTTTTGGAGAAGCTAAAGAAGTCGCTGAAGCAACGGCATTTTTATTGAGCGATCATGCCAGCTATATCACCGGTGAGACGCTAAAAGTAAACGGCGGAATGTTCATGTAACAGACCCTTAAAGGGAAAACTTTCCCTCTTAAGTAAAATATGTTATAATTTCGCGATTTTATTCATAGGAACAGGAGCTATTATGGCACTTTTGGAAGATATTAAAGAAGTAGTGGTTGAGCAATTGAGCGTTAACCCGGACGAAGTTAAAGAGGATTCTAAATTCGTAGAAGATCTTGGTGCAGATAGCCTTGATGTTGTTGAATTGGTAATGGCTCTTGAAGAAAAATTCGATATCGAAATCCCTGATGACGAAGCGGAAAAAATCCAAACTGTTCAAGATGTAATCAACTACATCCAAAGCAAAAACTAAAAACCCTTATCGAGGCTTCACCTCGATAAATCCTAAAATCTATATTATGGTCTAAGAGATTGGCTTAACGGAGCCAAAGTTTCAGACCATCCACCATCAGGAGAGAATGTGAAAAGAGTAGTAGTAACCGGAATGGGAATGATCAATGCCCTTGGTCATGATAAAGAGAGCTCATTCAAAGCGATTTGTGCAGGCGAGTGCGGGATCGATACGATCACGATCTTCGATGCTTCGACACAAAGTGCACAAATTGCCGGAGAGGTGAAAAATTTCGATCCTGAGACCGTTATGGATGCCCGTGAGGTTAAAAAAGCGGACCGATTTATCCATCTTGGAATAAAAGCGGCACAAGAAGCCATGGCAGATGCCAATTTTCCTGAGGATTTTGATAAAGAGCGCTTCGGTATCGATGCAGCTGCCGGGATCGGAGGACTTCCGTCAATTGAGCGAAGTTCAATCATTCTGGAAACCAAAGGTGCACGCCGTATCTCTCCTTTCTTTATTCCGGGGGCATTGGTCAATATGCTCGGCGGATTTATTTCGATCGATCACGGTTTGCAAGGACCGAATCTCTCAGCCGTAACAGCATGTGCGGCAGGGACCCATGCAATCAGCGAAGCGGCAAAAACGATCATGATCGGCGGTGCGGATCAAATGCTCGTTGTCGCGGCTGAATCGGCGATTACCGGTGTCGGTATCGGCGGATTTGCATCGATGAAAGCACTCAGTACCCGAAATGATGATCCAAAACACGCATCACGTCCGTTTGATGCAGACCGCGACGGGTTTGTTATGGGTGAGGGTGCTGCGGCATTGGTACTCGAAGAGTATGATGCAGCGGTTGCTCGCGGGGCACGTATTTACGCAGAGCTTATCGGTTTCGGTGAGAGCGGTGATGCAAACCATATTACGACTCCAAGTCTTGAAGGGCCGCTTCGTGCAATGAAAGCGGCACTTAGAATGGCAGGAAATCCGAAAGTCGATTACGTCAACGCACACGGAACGAGTACCCCTACGAATGATAAAAATGAGACGGCAGCACTCAAAATTGCATTCGGCTCTAAAGAGAACTGTCCTCCGGTAAGCTCGACAAAAGGTCAAACAGGACATTGTCTCGGAGCAGCGGGCGGTATCGAAGCCGTTATCAGTATCATGGCAATGCGTGACGGTATTATCCCTCCGACCATTAATTACGTGACACCGGATGAAAACTGCGATTTGGATATTGTCCCTAATGCAGCACGTAAAGCGGAATTGAATATCGTTATGTCTAACTCATTTGGATTTGGCGGCACCAACGGTGTCGTTATTTTCAAAAAAATATAAGAGGGCAAGCCGTTGGCTACCTATTTAGATTTCGAGCAGAATATTCGCCAAATCCAAGAGGAGATCATAGCAGCCGAAGTGCGCTACGATCACCATGCAGTAGAAATCCTCAAGCAGAATTTGGACAAAGAGGTTCATAAAACCTATACGAATCTCTCTCCTTACCAAGAACTTCAGCTTGCACGTCACCAAGACCGTCCGTACGCGCTTGATTACATCAATCTTTTATTAGATAAAAAATATGAGATTCACGGTGATCGCCATTTCCGAGACGACCTCTCTATCATCTGTTATATCGGTACTATCGGTGATGAACGTGTTATGGTTATCGGTGAGCAAAAAGGGCGAGGAACTAAAAACAAGCTCAAACGCAATTTCGGTATGCCTCATCCTGAAGGGTATCGCAAAGCCCTTCGTGCCGCAAAAATGGCAGAGAAGTTTAATCTTCCGCTTTTAATGCTGATCGACACTCCGGGCGCCTATCCGGGACTTGGTGCAGAAGAGCGTAATCAAAGTGAAGCGATTGCCCGCAATCTTCTCGAACTCTCAAACCTTAATACCATTACGGTTTCAGTCGTTATCGGCGAGGGGGGAAGCGGAGGTGCGCTTGCTATCGGTGTAGCCGATCGTCTTGCAATGATGCGTTATTCGGTATTTAGCGTTATCTCTCCTGAGGGATGTTCGGCTATTTTGTGGAACGATCCTGCCAAAGTTGAAGCGGCAACCAATGCGCTTAAAATCACCAGTGCCGATTTAAAAGAACTTGATCTGATCGATGACATTATCGATGAGCCTCTTATCGGTGCACATCGTGACAAAGAGGGTGCCGTTGCTGCCCTCAAAAACTATTTTTTAGGAGAGATCACGACTCTCCGCGCACTTAGCGATGAGGAACGTCTTGAAAAACGTTACAGTCGACTTGTCGGTATGGGGCGCTATACCGAATAAACGTTTGTAAACGCTATCGGAAGAAGGTTCCGATAGACTCTTATTCTTCTTCTGTTTCCGTACATTCTTCTTTTTTTACTTTTGAACGTTTAAGGCGTTTGGCCTCTTTGGAAAACGCAATTAACTCTTCTGTATTTTTAATGTTTTTAGGGATAAGGACGAGTGTTCGTTTGAGAAGCTTTGCTGTTGTCATGGCATCGGAAAGGGCACGATGGTGTGTTGCATCTTTATAGAGTTCAAGTTGATCATTAAGATAGGCCAAGCCGTAACGCTCACTTTCGATCGTCCGCTCCGCTAAATCGATAGTGCATAATGAACGGTTTAGGAGCTTATCAAGTCCGACACGTTCCATCATCGCGGATACGAAGGTATAATCAAATTTTGCGGCATGCCCTACAAATACGGCATCTCCGAGAAAGAGACGGAACTCCTGCATTACTTGTTTTAGAGGACGTGCATGCAGCGTCTGTTCTACGCTGATCCCGGTGATCCCCTGTATGAGAGAAGGGATTTCGGTGCAATAGACCAAACTCTCATAGGTATCGATGATATGTCCATTTTGGAGTTTTACCGCACCGATCTCGATGATCTGATGATGAGAAGGTTTCGAGCCGTTGGTTTCGATATCGACGATACAAAAGAGGGTATCATCCACAGAGCTTACGGCCGTTGCAAAGCGATAGTGATTATTGCTCAATACGAGATTCATTCCGCGAGCCGCAAGAAGTTCAAGGGAAAGTTCGGGAGGGTAAGGAAGGGAGGACTCGAATTCCTCTTTTAAAATCCCGTTTTTGGAAAGGCGATTGATTGTTTTCGGATCAAAATCCTTCATGATTTTGCCTGTTGTATAAACGCGCTGACTTTTTCGTGATCTTTGAGTCCGTGGCTTTTTTCTACACCGCTGCTGACATCGACGCCGTAGAAGCCGTACGTTTTAAGAGTGCCGACATTATGGGGATCAAGTCCTCCTGCGAGGATGATTTTAGAACAATCGACATTCTCGAACCATTCGATGTTAAGACGTTTGCCGCTTCCGCCGTATCCTTCGCAATAGGCATCGATAAGGCGATATTCATCCGGATAGAGGAGAACATCTTGGGGTGCTTTGGCACGGATGACACGCAAAGAGGGGAAATCTAACTCGGAGAAAAAATCATCACTGACATCGAAATGGATTTGTGCAAGGGTAGATCCGGTTTCACGACAGATGGAACGGATCGTCTCTGGTGTTTCGTTAACGAAAAGGGCCACTTTTTCGATGAATGGAGGGAGTTTTGAAATAATCGATTTTGCATTTTCGGGGGAAATATAGCGGGGAGATTCAGGGTAAAAAACAAACCCCAAAGCGTCCGCCCCTGATGCGATTGCATTCATAGCATCATCAAGATTGGTAATCCCGCAGATTTTGACTCTCATACTTTTAGGCTGTCAATCGCGGTTTTATAATCCGCTGCTCCGAAAACATAACTTCCCGCAACACAGATATCTACTCCTGCATCTTTGAGCATTTCGATATTGGAGCTTCCGACCCCTCCGTCGATTTCAATAAGACAGTTCGGATTGATACGGTCGCGCAGGTCTTTCAGACGACGGATTTTTTCAACAACGGTCGGGATGAATTTCTGTCCTCCGAATCCCGGATTAACCGACATGACCAATACCATATCCAAATCGCCTAAGAGATATTCGATCGCTTCGGCAGGGGTATGAGGGTTTAATACAATGGCAGGTTTGATCCCGAGGGAGCGGATATACTGGATCAGACGATGAGGATTTTTTTCCTCTTCGATATGAAACGAAATATATTCAGGTTTCAAAGGGGCAAACAAATCGACAAAAAAGGTATTGTTTTCCACCATGAGGTGGATATCGAGCGGTTTGGTTGCCGCTTTTGCGATGGCACTGACAACGACAGGCCCGATGGTGAGATTGGGAACGAAGTGCCCGTCCATCACATCAACGTGTACCAAGTCACACCCTGCGTCACAGATGGCACGTACATCACGCGCTAAATTTCCAAAATCGGCAGAGAGGACACTAGGAGCAACGAGCATGGGTTATACCTTGAGTAAATATTTTCGATATTTTAGCGAAAAAGATTTGTAGATAGCTTTGTCGTTTCAGATACGTTTTTAACGTGTCAAAAAGAAGATAAAACTACTTCCCTCAAAGACCAAGTTGACTTGAACCCCTTTTTTATTCTGTGCCATTTCCATCAAGGATGCGACATCATGATAGGTACGCGGAAGGGTGATATCAACATGATGTTTTTTCTCTCCCAAAAGGGACTTGGCACGTCCTCCGATAATATTGACAAACTCGGCCAGAGAGTCCAAAATCGCCTCCTCGTCTTCGGTTGCTTCACCGATGAGAAGTTCACAGGCTTTTTTTGCGATATCTTTCGGAAAGACAAGGATAATCATTCCGTCTAAATCGCCGTAAAACCCGATGGAACTGGCAAATTGGTTTTGGGTGTTTTTGACCTCTAAGGTTTGAACGTTCATCGACTCTTTGGAAGCTTTGGCATTGGTCATCATGGCGATGGTAGAGACGGTGGCATCGATAAAGTGGGGGAGCTCGTTTACCAGCGCTTTATTAAGGGTGCGAACCTGTTTGGATGCAGCTGCACTGCTTCCGCCGAGCTCTTGAAGGAGCTCTTTGTTTTTGAGAATATCATCCATATTGTCAAAAAAGAGGATTCCGGCATCTTCAAGATCGTTTTTGAAACTGACCGGGGTTTTTTCGAAGGTTAAGCCCACAAAACAGATCGTTGCGTTGTACTCTGCGGCAGAAGAGGCGAGTTTTGTGAAAAAATTCAGCGCATGGACATTCATCGAAACGACTTTATAGGCATCGAAGATAAAGAGACGGAATCCGACGTTCAGGGAGTTGTTATGGTATGCGATATTAAAAGTATTTCCGATTTCGGCATCCAAAAAATTGGCAATCGTATAAATAATGGCATTGCCGGTAACACGTGTGGCAATTTTTTGACCGAAAAGCCCGAGATACGTATCTTCGATAATGGCATAGTAAAGATCAGGGCTCTTTTTCTTTTCGTCAAATTCTTTTTTGCTTTGGGCAATGATGGGATTGTGTCCGTAATCGAACAATTCGATTGCCATGGCAGAGCGTTGCGAAGGGTCATCGTTATAGAGCAAAACCGTCCGAGATTCACTTTTATTGGTCGGAGCGAAAAGCTCGGCAATTTTTTCGGTCAGGAAGAGAGAGAAATTCAGACTGCCCCCGTAAAAACTGTTGATTGTCGTAAATTTTTTATGGTCATAATCGCATAGGCCGACGGCTATATGTTTCTGAGTTCGAATGGATAAAAGAAGTTTGATAAAAACGTCTAACCCGTTTTTATTGAAAAAAATCACCTTTTTGAGTGATACCAAAAGCATATCGACATTAAGTGCTTCGGTGGCTTTAATATCTTCGATTGTTAGATATGCAGGTGCATTATTTCCATCCAAAAACCCTTGTGGGCTGAAAACGGCGACGCGCCCTTTAACTGTTGCTCTCATCGTTCCCCACCACTTGCATAAAAGATTCATAAATATCTTGGACAAACTCGATTTGAAAATCGATAAATTCGTTTACCCCTGCACTGACGTAAACGCTTTGTGACAGTTCATAAAAGAGCAATAAGTGCATCCATTGTCCTAAAATTTTTGTTTCACCGGTTATAGAGGTATTGGTTCCGGAGGAAGCCAAAACGATATCGGATACATTTGAGGGAATTTCCCATTTTTCGGCAATTTGTGCACACAAATCAAATAAGGTGCTTCCGGTAAGACGCTGAAGGATCGTGTTGTAATCCAATGCTTTGACACTCCGCAGCTGTTTGACTTCGTCCAGATGGTCTTTGAAAAGGGCATCGCAGACAATAATACTGGCAGGCAGCAGCGTTATGGCACTCTCATTATCACGGCTGTGAAGCCCCAAATGGTTCAAAATTCGTTCCCATTTGCGTCCGAGAGAAGCTTGTAAATCATAGAACGCATGACTGGAAAGGGCAAACAGGGACCACTCTTTGGGTGCCAATAAGTTCATGAGGTAGCTGTAGAGGATTTGCTGTGCCGTAGCCGTCCCTAAAATCCCGAAAATTTGGGCTATATCTGTCACTTCGTTTCGAAAACTGTAGATAGGGCGATTGACGAGGGTACGAAGATACAGTTTTAGTGCCGGATCATCTTCGGCACATTTTGCCGCTTTGGGCAAATCACCGGCACGTACATACATCAAAGCCTGACGCACAACTTCAGGGGTAGGAGGAATAGTTTGGATATAAAGGGTGATTTGTTCAGGGGTGATCACGTATCAGGGCATCCGATCTTATTTAATAAAGTTGTCTATATTGTAATGGCGTATAGATTAAAGGCGCCTTTAAGTAGAGGAAGAAGAAAAGGGAAAGATGGAGTTTTATCCATCCCTTAAGGTAAACTTTGGGTTGGTTGAGATAAAATTCGCAACCTAAATTTACGCAAGGAGCCTCAAAATGGCAAGAAAATGTGCTATTAGCGGTAAAGGCCCAATGAGCGGGAACAACGTTTCTCATGCGAAAAATAGAACTAAGCGCCGTTTTTTACCAAATCTTCGCACTGTTCGTGTAACACTCGAAGACGGTACAACTAAAAAACTTAAAATCGCTGCTTCTGAGCTTCGCACTCTTAAAAAAGATTCGTAACCTCCCGCGTGGAGTCCCACGCATTTTGGGAGTTTACTCCCACTTTCACTTTTCATAAAACTTCCCTTTATTACATTTTAAAAACACAGTTTTAACCTTGAGCTAGGTTATAATATTACTATTATTTAAATATCCTTTCAGGAGCATATAAACATGTATACTATTAATCGTATTGACGGCGGTGTTTGCGCTGCAGAGGGGTTTTTTGCCGATGGAATCCATATCGGTTTAAAAAAAGAGGGGGCGTATGATTTGGCCTTTATCTATTCCGAGACTCCTTGCGCGATTGCTTCGGTTTTCACCACCAATAAAATGACAGCGGCACCGATTCGCCATTTCCGTGCGAAAGGTGAATTCGAGGGAAATTTTGTCCTTATCAACGCAAAAAATGCCAATGCGATGACGGGGCGCGCCGGAATCGATGATATCGATGAAGTTTTGAGTGCCGTCCAGAAGCAATTTCCACAGATCCAAAACCCCGTTATGAGTTCGACGGGGGTCATCGGAGTGCGTTTGCCGAAAGCCAAAATCATCGAGGGGGCTAAAACCCTTGATTTAACTCGACGGGAAGGGATTCGTGCATCGGAAGCGATTATGACGACCGATACGTTTGCCAAACGTATTGCGTATGAGATTGTTTTGGAAAACGGGCAGTCGTTTCGAATCGGCGCTATGGCAAAGGGTGCCGGAATGATTAATCCGGCGATGGCCACTATGCTCTGTTTTATTACGACCGATGCGTCAGCGGATAAAGCGACGATGCAGGCGATCCTCGATGAATGTGTCCACACGACGTTTAATGCGGCGAGTGTGGATGGGGATACATCGACAAACGATACGGTATTGGTTATGTCAAACGGCAAAAGCGGAGCATTTCATGCGGCTGCTTTTAAAGAAGCATTGGAGTCGATGATGCTCTTTTTAGCAAAAGAGATGGTTCGTGACGGTGAAGGGGCGACGAAACTTGTAACGTATAAAGTGACCGGAGCGATCAATGCCCATGAAGCGGAGATAGCGGCAAAAGCGCTTTCAAATTCATTGTTGGTCAAAACGGCATTGTTCGGGCAAGACCCGAACTGGGGACGTATCGCATCTACGGTGGGTGCAAGCGGCATTATGTGCGATGAAGCCTTTTTGAGCATCTGGTTTGATGATGTATGCGTTTATAAAAAAGGGGAACTTCTTTTTAACGAAGAACTTGAACCGGTTGCGGCTGCGGTTATGCAAAAAAGCGCCTTTACGATCCACTGCGATATCGGGCTTCAAGACGGCGAATTTATTGCCTACGGATGTGATTTGGGGCACGAATACGTCAAAATTAACGCGGATTATCGCACGTAAGTTTTTTTAACCGGGTTCTCTTCAGCAGAGGGCTCAGCGCACCTGTGTGCTTTTTTTCTCTTTGTATTAGCATCTACTAAGTGAGCTGTTGCTATAATCGCGATAATTTATAGGCAACAGGAAGACCCATGCGCGGATATAAAATTTTCAGCGGTTCAGCATGTACCGAGTTTGCGGCGGAAGTGTGCAGAACCCTCGATGTTCCCCTCTCCAAAGCTTCAGTTAAACGTTTCAGTGACGGAGAGATTAACGTTCAAATCTCCGAAAGTGTTCGCGGACGCGATGTATTTATTATCCAAAGTACGGGTGCTCCTTCGAATGACAACTTGATGGAATTGCTGATTATGACCGATGCACTTCGTCGTTCATCTGCAAGTTCTATTACGGCAGTCGTCCCGTATTTCGGGTATGCGCGACAAGACCGTAAAGCGGCTCCCCGTGTTCCTATTACCGCAAAATTGGTTGCCGATATGTTCGAAACTGCTGGGATTGACCGTGTCGTAACGATCGATTTGCATGCGGGTCAGATCCAAGGTTTCTTTGATATTCCTGTTGATAATCTTTATGGTGCGATTATTTTTGAAGAGTATATTCGCTCTAAAAACCTTGCCAATCCTGTAATTGCTTCACCGGATATCGGTGGTGTAACACGTGCCCGTTATTTTGCCGAAAAATTGGGTCTGGACATGGTTATCGTCGATAAACGCCGTGAAAAAGCGAACGAATCGGAAGTCATGAACATCATCGGTGATGTTGCCGGTAAAGATATCATTATGATCGATGATATGGTTGATACTGCAGGCACAATGGTTAAAGCTGCAGCAGCCCTCAAAAAACGCGGAGCGACATCGGTTATGGCGTGTGCGACACACGGCGTCCTTAGTGGAAAAGCATATGAAAATCTTAACAGCGGTGAACTGGATGAGTTGGTCATCTCGAATACCTTGGTATTGAACGGTCAAAGCGATAAAATTAAGGTTTTGAGTGTTGCTCCGCTGTTTGCCGAAGTGATTCGCCGCGTTTATCATAATGAAAGTGTCAACAGTCTTTTCAGCTAATGGATAATATTCGCAACTTCTCAATCATCGCCCATATCGACCATGGGAAAAGTACGTTGGCCGATCGTATCATCCAAGAGTGCGGGGCGGTCAGTGACCGTGAACTGACCAAACAAATGATGGATACAATGGATATCGAGCAAGAACGTGGGATCACGATCAAAGCGCAAAGTGTCCGTCTCGATTATGTCAAAGACGGTAAACACTATATTCTCAATCTAATCGACACTCCGGGCCATGTTGACTTCAGCTACGAAGTCTCCAAATCACTCGCGTCCAGTGACGGTGCATTATTGATCGTTGATGCGGCGCAGGGTGTCGAGGCACAAACGATTGCCAATGTCTATATGGCAATGGAAAACAACCTTACCCTTATTCCCGTGATTAACAAAATCGACCTCCCCGCCGCTGAACCGGAACGGGTCGCCGAAGAGATTGAAACGACGATCGGGATCGATGCGACCGATGCGGTGATGATTTCGGCAAAAACCGGTGTCGGTATTCGGACGCTAATCGATGCGATCGTCGATCGTATCCCCCCTCCTAAAGGAGATCCGGAAGCGACGACCAAAGCGATCATTTATGATTCATGGTTTGATTCGTATCAAGGTGCAATGGCACTCGTGCGGGTATTCGACGGTGAGATTAAGACGGGACAGATGGTCAAGCTGATGCATAACAATGAAAACCATCAAGTCCTTGAGCTCTTATATCCTCATCCGCTGCGTCGTCAGAAAACGCAGGCGATTAAAGCCGGAGAGATCGGAATCGTGGTTTTGGGCGTTAAAGAAGTCGGCTCTATCCGTGTCGGCGATACGATCACCGATGCGCGCAATCCGGCAAAAGAACCGGTAGGCGAATACGCTCCGGCAAAACCGTTCGTATTTGCGGGGATCTATCCGATCGATACCGATGAGTTTGAATCGGTGCGGGATGCACTCGATAAACTCAAACTCAATGACAGTTCACTTAGCTATGAGCCGGAAACCTCGATCGCACTTGGATTCGGGTTCCGTGTCGGGTTTTTGGGGATGCTTCACATGGAAGTGGTCAAAGAACGGTTGGAGAGAGAGTTTAATCTCGATCTGATCGCAACGGCTCCCTCGGTTGTGTATAAAGTGTATAAAACCGATGGCAGCATGGTGGAAGTTCAGAACCCGAGCGAACTCCCTGAACCACAGAATATTGAGCGTATCGAAGAACCCTACGTCCGTGCGACAGTCATCGTCCCGACCGATTATTTGGGGAATATCATCACTCTCCTGACCGCGAAGCGTGGGATGCAGGAGAAAATGGAGTATCTCAACGAGACACGGGTTATGCTCATTTATGTCATGCCGATGAACGAGATCGTCGTCGATTTCTATGATAAACTCAAATCAACCTCGAAAGGGTACGCGAGTTTCGACTATGATCCGATCGAATTCCGTCAGGGTGATCTGGTCAAACTCGATGTCCGCGTAGCCGGAGACGTCGTCGATGCTCTGAGCGTCATCGTCCCTCGCGTGAGTGCGGAATCTCGCGGTCGGGCACTCGTTACCAATATGAAAGAGATCGTTCCGCGTCAGCTTTTCGAAGTGGCGATCCAGGCCTCTATCGGAAACCGCGTTATCGCCCGTGAAACGGTCAAATCGATGGGGAAAAACGTAACCGCCAAATGTTACGGCGGGGACATCTCCCGTAAACGTAAACTCCTCGATAAACAAAAAGAGGGTAAGAAACGGATGAAAGCGATCGGGAAGGTTCAGCTTCCCCAAGAGGCGTTCATGTCCGTCCTCAAAATGGATTGACATGCGCTGCATGATGTGCGAACGATTCACTCTTTCACACATTTGCCCTTCCTGTCAAACCACGTTTCTCACCCCTACACTGCATAAACGAAAAATCCTCGGCTCGATCGAGGTCCTCTCTTTTTTCCCTTATGATGATGTTGAACCGCTTCTTTTGACCAAACACACCGATGTCGGATATTATATTTATACGATTTTAGCGAAACGTTCTCTTGGTGCATTTGCAGAACAGTGGCAGTATGAAAATCGCGTGAGTTCTATCGGAATCGATGATAATGCAAAAAGCGGATACAGTCACACGGCAATCCTCAACCGTGCCTTAAAATCACCTCGTATAACACCGGTTTACGGAAAGTTACGTGCTACAAACGACCATAAATATGCCGGGAAAAGTGTAGAGGAGCGGCTTTTGAATCCGAGAGGATTTACCTATCTCCCTTTTGATCATGAAGAGGTGATCTTGGTCGACGATATCGTTTTATGAATTAATGTCAATTAGTCATATTATTTGATTATTTTAGGATTTATGTTTTAATCGCAATAAGTATCATAAAGGATATATTGTGGGAAAAACAAAAACTGTTACCACTAAACTTCCAAGAGGTTCTTTGGAACCTCTATCTCCAAACCGAGCCAGAAAACATTTTGATACGGTAAATCCTATTCTTGCAGAAGAACATTATGGAAAATACCTTGTTGTAAAAAATAACCGCAGTGATAGGATGCGTCACAACCGACAGTATATACATCATCAAGCCATGATTGAATTTCTCAAAGCAAGCAAAGAAAATATAACTATCATCGAAAATCAAAAAAAATTTGGTATGGCTTCTACACATTTGATGAGTCTATTCCCAAAGCAGCAAGATATGATCGTTAGTACATTGTATACATTGGTAGATGAAGGGCGCTCACGAAGCTCTATAAGGTCCTTACTTGAAGGTTTTAGCCATCTTTTGATGGTGCATAAAAAGCTCAATATATCTTTGACATCCTTGAGTGAAATCGATGGAATTACTTTTAAAGTATTGGTAAAAGATGCCAAAGAGAATACATACACTCGACATATACTTCAATGTTGCACCCAATTTCTACGCCTTGTTTGTACATATTATGGCATAGAGCTTGAAGTCCCTTCATTAGTATCCTATGGCGTAGTCAACATGGGTAAAAAGCAAGAACTCTCTTTGGCGGTATCGTGGCAGCTTGACATCTTTGCCTGCAAAGAGTTGGATGCGACCATAGAACTTGTCCAAGAGTACAAACAGTGGATGTATGAGCTTGAAATGATCCAAGCCACTTTTACAAAACAAGAACTCGATAAACATGGAGGAATCTTCACACTAAAAAATCTTATCTTTTCATATTTCGAGAATATAAATTTATATGGTAAAGGTTCTAGTGGGATTAATGATTCTATCCGAAGCGCTGCTCTTGCGCTCTACGGAATCGAACTGAAGATTAATAAAACAAGTCATCCCAATAAAGAAGAAAATGAAAGGATGTCGCTTCTTAGGAAACAAGGCGAAGGAGGCTTTAACATTACCATTAGGGATGAAAGGATGTTTGCTTTTTGGCACAAGATCATTGTCAACGATCCCCTCTTCGGCACTACATTGTTACCTCAATATTCATTTTTGTATAAGTCATTTCAAAGTTGGAAAGATGCACAAGCATATAAAAGCAACTTTACCTTGAAGCGATTCAACCGTCGAATATACCCTAGCAAGGAGTCCATCTATCCACTCTATTTACTCTCGTTATGTCGAAGTGGGCTGAATCAGCAACCTATAAAAGATTGGAGGGTACAGAAAGATGGGCAAGGCAAGTATTTCCTTGGCGAGGATTCGGGCATGGGACGACTTGTAGACGGTTTCAAATCGCGGGGTAATACGATACAGACTACTGCGCTTGATAAGCAGCATTGCCGTTATGTGGATTTCTTCTGTGAGTTTCTGACCCCTTTGTTTGAACGCTCAAAGAATGATTATTTCTTTCAATATATAGGTAATAGTGGTAACAAAAAATCCCAATCCAAAATATCGACATGGAATAGCAATTCACTTGCAGATATGTTTACAGGAAGCACTCATTTCTTCTACAACTATCCCATCATGGATACTGAAATACAACCCGCTGGGACATATCAACAAAAACGCATCTATAGCATCGATCACAATCAACTCCGCAAGGTAAAAAATCTCAGTGAATACCTACAGGGAAAAACAGATTGGGAACGCCAATATGGGCTAGGGCATAAAAATGTAGAGACAGGTATCTCTTATGAGCAGACAGTAGGCTTCAAGGATGAAAAACAACACCGCATCGCTAAGACTTTAAACAAACTATTGGACTTTATTAGGGGAAGGGTAAGCGAAAAGGAAATCCCAAAACTCAAAGTCTTTAAAGGACCTCTTGCCCATTGCCAAAATCCCTTCGAACCTGATTATATTGGAGCAAAAGAGCTACATGATGGGGATGTCTGTTCGAATTGGCGTAAATGCCTTAGCGGTTGCAGCCAATGCCAGCCTGTAAAAAGCGTTCATGGGCCAAATATTATGGCATGGCGTATCGTCATGGAAGAACTGCGCTCGATTTATACCAATCCGCAAGAGTGGGAGCGGATGTTCTTGATTGATGACCAGGCGGCAGAGGCCACCCTTGAAGCATGTCATTTCACTCAAGAAGAGAAAGCGGAATGCGAGAAAAGAGCCAATGAACCGGGACGGTTGAATTTCATACGTCGTGAAGTTTTGAATTCACAAAAGTCGCGTCGATTAAGTCAAGAGGAGAAGGAACATGCTTGATTATACAGAAGAACTCAAAAAATGCGTTCATGAGGACGAAGTTTGGGCATTGATGAAAAATAAAATCTATACCAACAGTAATAACTCCGCCTTCGGGGATGAGACTCTCTTTATCCGAAGAAACGCTCTTGCATTTTTTCCAGTCACACCACCATTAGGCTTAATAGGATTGGCATACCGCACGTTCCTATACCTTCGGCTGGATGGGGAGGCAGGAAGTGCTCCGGTCAATGGTGGGAATTATAGTACTGCAAGTAATTTCTTGCGAACTATACGTGAGTTACAAGAATACGGAAACTTCGATACGCCTTCACAGCTCACAGGAAAGATACTTGATGCGTATATTGTGGCACAACGTAAATCAGGTAATACTGAAGGCACGATTCGCACCAAACTCTTTCATTTTGAAAAATGGTTGGCATACGGTCATCTGTTCCCCTTCTTTTTACGGTTGCCTCATGATCTCATTATGTCATGCAAGGAATGGGAAAGGGTTGTAGAGGGCTCAAGCAAGGAAAAACTTGATTATCAAAATGGCTTAGGTGGCTCTAAAGAGCCTTATCCGCTGGACCAATGGGTCATTATCATCACAGAGGCGATCGACTACATTGATAACTATGCCGAGGATTGTGTGATCGCGGCACAATTATACAAGGAATTCGAAGCACAGAATCGAGGGCAAGCTGTAACTATGAAGTACGCTACAAAACACTTCCGAATTATCAATCACCGTTTTAGCGAGCCTCTTCTGGCGACGGTGCAGCACCATGCGCTCTCGCTTCCAAATAATCAATGGAAATCCATGCCCAAAAACAAAGGGATAGGTCCTGTAGGAGCTTGTTTGACTTCCATTCATAAACTTCAAGCAGCCTGCGTTATCATCGTACTTATCTTGACAGCGATGCGAAAAGGGGAACTAGGGATAATGATGCGCTACCCGAGAACAAAAAAGACGGCGCATCACGAACTTGACGGCAGTATTAAACTGGAGCGCCTGGTCTACAAGACTGCTGAGACAGATCAGGGAGAGCTTCACCCCATTGCAGTACCACAGATTATTACCCATTCCCTTAATCTACTATCTCGTATCAGCGAGATCGGTGATGGAAAACGCGAAGGCCTTATCAATTTGATGACATTGCACTATGGTAAAGCGATAAATAATGCTGGACGGATTAATTATCTTATCCAAAGCTTCTGCGACGATCTTGATATCACTCCTCCTGCACCCCACCAATTGCGTCATGCATTGGCCTTCTTGGTTGCTTTCTTGAATGATGATATTGGGATCGAGCTTGCGATGACGTTGCTAGGTCATAAATCAACTGAAATGACAAAGAAATATATGGGGCATTACAAACAAGTGATCCTTGAAACGTTTGGTGTGATGTTTGATGAAAACGTCCAGATCAGAGAAGCGGTTGCCGAACTTCAGGCAGAGCAGTCCTCGCAAGCCCTTGAGAAGATCATCGCTGCCGTGGAAAACGACAAGCCTTTATCAGGCCCTATTGTCAAACGGCTCCTGCAGGGGGTTGAGTTTGCGGGAAGTCTGACCAATGAGGGGAAAGTGTTCTTTGCAAAGAGCCAAAGGCTTTTGCTTGAACGTGGGATGCTGGCAATCGTGGAGCATCCAACACATTTCTGCGTGCGTGACCTTACTGATCCTGCACCAGCACCCTGTCATATTGGACTCGTTACAGACGACTTCATCAATGTCCCTGTGGTATCGGCACAATGCCAGACAAGCTGTGGATGCAGGCTCTATACCGAACCGAAGGTCGAGGAGATGAAACGGCTCTCTAACGAGATGGAAGAACACTATCCAGATGATCTACTCGAACTTATCAAAGGGAATCGATACTACATTGCCAACAGCTTCGAGCAGACCTACGGAAATGTCATCAAAGAGTTTGAACAGAAAAAACAACAAAAAGAGAAACAACATGGCTAATATCAGCTTACATGAGCGGCAGACAAAGGCACAGTGCTTATGGGATGCCTTTGAAACCCTCAAAAATGAGTCTAAGAGAAAAAACCTTGTCAGTATGAAAGCGGTCATCGAATTGGCCAATCAAGATGAACGGATGAAAGAGTTTGGTACCGATATCGGGGAAAAGAGCGTCTATACAAAAGCCAAAGGATCGGTTTACACCCCTATCGTAGAAGCGGTCAATACCTTTATCAAAGAGTTCAAAGCCGATACGGAAAAAGCTGGAAACCGGAGCAAAGAGAAGCTAAAAAGTTTTGATTCCAAGCTTGCCAGTGCGGAGGCCGCCGTTATTCTCCTTCAAGAGAAAGTCCATGAGCTTCAAGCAAGGCTTGAAAACAAAGACCGGATCATTCAGCAGATAGAAGAAGAACGGAGTATTTATGCAGATGAAGTGTATAGGCTCAGACGGAAGTATGAACATGGCTGAAGAACGATCACCTATAAAGCGTCAGTATGAGACGCGGCAGATATTTCATCCAAGCTTGCAAAAACGCAAGATAACCATCATCTATATCGACAATGAATTGGATCTTCCATCTTTCTCATTTCTAGTCTATGAAGCGAGAAATGGTGGAAAAAGCGGAAGCGTCTCTGGGAAAATGACCCATATTGGTAGAGCATACAAGATCATCGAACTCTACCGTGAGCTTGACTTATTGGGATTGAAGTGGTCAGAAGCCGAAGAAGAGGATATCCGTATCATCCGAAACCGTATGCTATGTTGGGATATGAGTAACAACGCCGACTATGACTACTACGACCATGAGCCGATCGAGAACGACACCATGAATCAAAAGCTTTCGGTATGGATGAAGTTCTTTAAACATCAGCGCTGGATGGAAGCAAATACCCGCATGGTGATGGGGACTAAGATTGTCAAGGCTTGGTTACCAGATGCTTTCTTACAGCATGTCAACGGAACCCGTCATGGAGAACGGTTCAAGATGGTTGAGAGATGGAATCTGATGGTCCGCCCATCGCCCAGGAAGCTTTATTATCCCGCTCTATCCAAGCTGGAGTTTGAAGCATTTAGAACACGACTGCGTGAGATTGATATCGTCTATGAGGTGATAGCATTGCTTATGGTAGACACCGGATTGAGGGTTGATGCAGCTTTGGAGTTCGACATGAGCATTTTTTCAGGGTGGATGAAGCACTTGAATATGGGAGGGAAAAACCTTCATGACGATATTCCTGTCAAATATACCAACAAGGGAGGCGAGACCAAGGTATGCGAAATCTCCCTCAATACAGTTCATGAGATTCAAAAGCTCTATCGTGCAAGCCACTACAACAAACGGCTACAACACTATCAAGAGGATTGGAATGGCGATGATGAGCCCTTGTGGTTGCGAGAAGATGGTAAAAAAATATTCTATCGGGATGTTCAAAGAGCATTCAAAGAAGCGTCTAGGGCCATGCATAGAATCCATAACCCCATAACACCGCATCATCTACGACATACCTGTGCAACCTGGCTTGTTATCAAGCTCTCAGAGGAGAACAAAATAGCCCTTGGCATTATTGGTGCTGAACCGCACCCGATGATTATGGGTGTGTTGATGAATAAACTAGGTCATGCAAGCCCTCAAAGCACACTCAGATATACAATGACAGCGTATAAGCTCCAACCTCGAAAAGAGAGTAAGCATGGAAATATGATGGTGCTGACTCCTCTTGCTATTCAATATAATAAAAGCGTTCAATCATTATTACTAGAGAAAGCTCTTGAGGAATTTGGGTATGAATTTGATGAGGAGAAGTATGATATGATCAAATTTGCTATAAAACAGGGGTTTGCGGTAGATTATTAGTATTTACTATATGTAATTTATATTAAGGGAATCGCTTTAAAACACTTATGCATTGGATTTTGTGCAGCATGCGAATATTTTTTATCTATAGTTCTTGTTGTGCTATGGAATCAAGGATATTAACTATTCGATCAATATTTGTTACTACTTGCTGGACATGAGGTAATGTGATGGGCCATTTTTCGCCTAAACCATTAGCTGGATTAATGTCGCTTTCGTGGGCAATCAAATTACGTCTATCAACAATACGGCTTACTGTGTCTTCTGCATTAGGTAATGCTGTTTCAACCTTTGCCCAAATATCAAGAATCCCAATCTGTTCAAATGCGGCCTTTATTTTTTTTGGAGCTTGAAAACTTTTATACCCATTTATCTCTCGTATTTTATTGTCTAAGCTTGTACTTGATGTAATCTGATTGGTGCTGATTATGTGGTTAAGATGCATATTGTGTGTGCCATTAGTATATTGATGCTTTAAGCCTTCTCTGACAATATCATGCACATATGTATCAAGTGCACTGACCATTGCTACAAGCTCGGCTCTCAATAACTCACCCTTTGGGACTACGTTTGTGGTCAAAGCTTCTAATGCTATATAAACCGCTTCTAAATCCTGTACACTTGACAGGTTTAAACGATATTGTTTAAGTGGATTTTCAAGCATTTGTTAATTGTTCTATTTTCGTTGCCATGTTGGTATACAGAGTATTAAATCTCGCGCGCGTGTCTCTATACTGATCTCGGACTACTCCTGTGACCCCAAACATCTCATCTGTTAAAGCAAAAATTGGATAACCATGTTGTTGATACTGGGCATTTAAAGTTTGAAAATCTGGCACTTGTCCCAAACTATAATTTTCTATACCCTCATAGCTATTTAGTAGCATGTCTTTTGTGGCCATGGCAGGAACAAACGATGCTGTAATTACCTCATCAAATTGATCGATTACTCTTTGATTGGCCTGAGTTGGTCTACCCGAACGAATATTAAAGCGTTGCATAATTGTTCCAAGAAACTTTGGTTTTTTATCAGGTAGGGGATATGTCACATTAGAAAATGCTTCTCTGGCTCTTATCGCCCAGGATTCCCATTTAGGTAATATATTTGCCAATGATCTCAATGCTAGGATTGAAAATTTATCGGGTGATGCAGGTACAATAAAATAATCACTTGAGCAAATAAATAGCTGGTTAAAAGCGCTAAGACTCGGGTTTAGATCAACCAGTATATAATCTGCTTCATATCTAAGTGCTGTTGTTTCCATTAATTTAAAAAGTGAACCTGGCAAGTTTTTTACAGCGCTAAAAGACTCAGACATAGTAAATGATACAGCTAGTGATACCTCATATTCAGACAATTCAAATGAACCAGGGATAAGCAAAAGGTTTTCGTTCGTTTTTACCTGTAAGCATTCAAAAGCCTGTATGGGAACAGGCTCATTTTCAAATACGGGGGCTATTGCACTTTTTAGATTAGCTCCATCATTGGCATAATATTCTTCAAAACCATCATCACCTAAAACGATATTTGTCAAATTGCACTGTGAATCAGCATCGATAAGAATGACTTTGTTTCCCATGTTGGCAAGCATCCAGCCGAGATGATAAGTTGATGTTGTTTTACTCACACCACCTTTGTGATTAAACATTGAAATAATTTTTGCCATAGTAAGCGCCTTAATAAAAATCACATATAATATCAAGATAAACAATATTTGACAATATAAATTATATGGAGAGTTTGTGTCAGAGCAAATTATTGTCAAATAATAATATACTTATGGTCTTAGGGTGGGTGCATATCATTAGATTTTTGAAAACATTCATTCTCTCACGTGAAAATATAATGGGCTTATTTAAAAAATGATGCTTTTTGTAGTTTTCATATCATTATATTATGTATTTTATTGTACTTGTTGCTTTGAACAAAAATTAAGGGGATTTATTTGGAAACAACATATTTATATCCAGAAAAACCAAAACCTATATACCCACTCCGCAATCATGTCTTTGAGCATCTTGGTGAGGTAGATTTTACTAATCTGATTCACAGGTATTATGATGGTGAAAAAGTAACACATCTTTTAAAGGAATATGATGTAAAAGTTAGTGTCAACAAATTTGCTTCATGCCTTCCATATTTCACGAGCCAACATATGTGTCCATACTGCGTTGAACTTGCATTTTCGGTTGGTTCTAAATCTGAAAAAGATGGAAATATTTATGTGAAAATGATTCGGGAATGCTATCAGTGTGGCCATAAAATAGATCCAAAAAATCCCAACTTAAAATGCGACTGTGCTGAATGCCAGAACTATTTTGAAGACATCTTAAATAATGACATTTCAACATCAATTGAGCATGCAAAATCAAATGCCGAATACGAGGCAACCTCAGAATACACCAAATTGATGATAGCTGCACTTCTTAGAAGCGGCCAGAGCGAGCACGATCTTGAATTGATCAAACCAGTGTTTTTGGAACAAAAAAATAAGCTTTCACCTACACCAGACATGAGCATTAAAATCATCTCTACTCTAAAAAGATCCAATTGGATTCGTTTTGGCGAAGACAGCAAAGAATCATGTTTTACTATCGAAGACGGGGAAATCACCCGATATGTCCCCCTAAAAACAACATACAGGCTCAATCTTGTTGATGATTTTGGAGGGGTAACGGCGCTCACAAATCCGGATTTGAGTAATACGCATCCGGTCATTATGTATGATCAATGGTTGGAGATAGCACAGGCGGAATGTTTTGAATATCTTGTCTATCATCTTCATGAATATAATCTTCCCGATGACATTGGTCCAAAAACAAAAGCTGTAATTTATGAGGGATTGAAGCGTTTTTCCGTTTCGCAGATGTTTAATTTTATTTGGAGAGCTGCCAAGAATGCGGCAGCTTACTACCAGAAGGATCGTGTTACCAAACAGCATGCACTCAATTCAATTCCAGGCTCCATGCAGCGTGATATGGACCGTGCTGTGGCTGAAGGATGGGACGTGAAAGGGTATAGCAGAAACTACAATCTTCCAAGAAGTATTTATGCTGGGATGTTTTATGATCTGGTCCTCAAGATGGGGGATAAAGCTATTGATATGGTGATTCCAGTAGAGGCGTTCGCCATGCACGAAAAGGGATAAAAAAGGTATTGTATGTATGATGCAGAACAAATAGAAATTGCCAAAAAGTGCATTGGACTCTTTATGGTGCATGGGAATAAAATGCTATGTACCCCTTACGGGCTCAAGCATACCATAGAAAAGTTCACTGATTATTTTGAAGAGAAACATGTATATATTTCAAGAGAATCAGCGATGATAGCCTTGAAAGAAAAAAAGTTTGTTGTGTCGGATAACGATGAAGTCATGGCAGAGTGGGTTTACCCTGATCGTGAGACACTCGTGACTATTCTAGGTAATAGTGATTTTGAGAAGAACTTTGCTGACAATGAATTCAAAACCCCTTTTTATCTATTGCCAAGTCTCAGAGTATCTGCGATGGTGGAGGCCTATAGTTCCGCCTATGAAGGCGATGGCCGTAATGAATTTCCGCTAATTGATCAATACAGATATGATAAATTGCATTGGATTGATGTTCCCGATGGTGTACTGTCGTATGTCGTCGAAGAGGATTGTATTATTCTAGATACTATTTATGCAAGGACCAAGCGTAGAGGAGTCGGAAAAGATCTATTCCGATCTTTCTGCAAAGAGGTTTCCATCTATCCTGATAATTTTTATATTGAGATCGATGCGTTTACGGATGACAGTAAGGCGTTCTTTCGCTCTATGGCACATACGAGCGAATTTTTCAGGCCATCCAGACGACTTGGCAAGCCGGATACCTACAGTATAAATATTAACGACATTAACAATCAAAAGGGGATATAACACTATGGGTGTAATAGATGAGTTAAAAAAACAAATAGCGAATCAACCAAAACCGTCACCGGTCGACAAACTAACTTCAGAAGCCTTGCTTAGAATAAAAAAGTATTGTATTGAAGACAGGAAGGAGGTAGGCCATGCTTTTATAGATCGTGAAATTTTCCATCAGATTTCTATTCCTATGATAAGTATCGAGGCTAATGCCAGTGATGATGTCAATGTTGCAATAGAGCAAGCCATTGCCAAGATTGTCGAGGATGGATATTTTATCCGGCGAGAATTAGACAGTACACTGATCTTAACTGAAAACGGTTATGCTTGGCTTCTCAAATGAAAACAACCGTATTTGAAGAACAGTAAACATTCATTGATTTTATGATCATTAATCATACTTCCTGTTAATGATTAAATGGTATAAGCGTCAATTCTTAATCATACTTCAATAGTAAAATAGTATGATACTTATTGATTAATACATAATCTTCTAAAAATCCCTAAAATAGGGGAGAAAATAGATAATATGACTTTTGTTAAAATTTTAAACCCGGCTTTACTACGGGGACAACACTGAGCGAAGCTGCCGAGATTCTCCATGCACAGGGAAAAAAAGTGCTTTTTTGCCTTACTCTAAGCGATGCAGAAAACAGATGACACTTATGTGATATTCGACGGTATGGTAAAATAAAAACAGCTTCCTTCACCTATCGTGCTTTCTGCCCAAATACGGCCACCGTGTGCTTGAACCATCTCTTTGACAATCGCAAGACCCAACACTGTCCCTTTTAAACTTTCATTATTATGAGCATAAATTTGAATAAAAGGATCGAAAATAGTTTCCAAATTTTCTTTTGCTATCCCTTTTCCGTGATCACAAATAGAAAATCGGTTTTCTAAATCCGGCTGATATCTCACTTCAATAGATGCATGATCAGGCGAAAATTTGATTGCATTGCTTAAGAGATTGATCAAGATCTGTTGAATCATTTGTCGATCTCCTCTCAGTGATTCGTCTCTCAGTGCAGGATAATGAATCTGAATGGAGCGTTTGCTCGCGAGAGGTTCAACGATTATAGAAATCCCTTTACATAATTCCGATACTGAAAAAACGGTGTAGTGAAGTTCCATTTTTCCCGCTTTCATTTTTGAAAAATCGAGGATGGTATTGACCAACTCTAAAAGATGTTTTCCTGAAAGCAATATCTTTTCAATGGTTGAAGACAACTCTTTTGGGGTGTCGGGTCGATGGATTAGAATTTGGGAAAAGCCGATGATTGCATTCAGAGGAGTTCGGAGTTCATGACTCATGGTCGCAAAAAAAGCATCTTTGGCGATAGAAGCTTGGCGTGCTTCTTCGAGCGCTTTTATAAGATCGGTTTGGTATTGCTCTTTTTCGATCATCTCTTGAAGGAGATTTTCATTGAGATGCTCGGTGTAGTATTTCTCTTCTTTAAGATGATCCAGTAATTCTTGTTGTTTGAGCTGCAATAAGATAACTTCACTAAAGTTTGCATGAAATTTTTTACTTGAGATAATCATCATGAGTGAAAATAATAGAATGGTAATTCCGATCAGCCATGATGCATCTGCATTGTTCACTACAAAATGAACGGCAAACGGAGTAAGGACGAGTAGATTATAAACTATGTAACTTTCCGGACGATACGAACTCGATCCGACTGCACCGGCGACCATTCCTCCGACGATAATGATTAAGATCACTGCGTGGTTGGCAGAATCCGGAAGAAGATAAAAGGCACTTGATCCCCATAAGAGACCTGATGCGATGATACCGAACATGTAGAAGTTATAGGCGGTGGAGATAGGTAAAGAGATAGTTGAAAAACGAAATTTATAATAGTTTGCGAAACGGAGTAAGAGAACTAAAATATTTGCGCCCATCCATAGACCAAGAATGGTGTCGGCTATGTGTCCGTGTAGAACAAAAATAATAATGAGCGCATTAAAAAGGTTTGCTGCCAATGGGACAGGAAGCGCTCGATAGAGTGCGTCTACCTCTTTTGAAAATATTTCATTGTGCACAAGACCATTCCTCTACTCGACAGAATAAGAGTCGATTATAAAGGAGTTATCCTTTAATGAGTATAAGGTTCAAGCGTCATGATACGGGTATCGATAATAGCTCGTCCGATCGTGAAATGGTAAAGCGATTGATATTTCAAGTCGTGCATGCCTAACAGAGCATGGAATTCATCGTCTAAAAAGCATCCGATCCCCGTTGCGCTAAGTCCGAGTGACGTTGCCTCGAGATAAAGCATCTGACCGATGGCACCGCATTGGTGGTAGAGATTTTTGTATCCTATGGCACCGTAAGTTTCGAGCGATTCTCCAAAGCGGCAAAGCATACCGAAACTAAAGGCTCCGTCTTTTGCAATCTCTTGATTGCAGGAGATCATCTGAGCCGCTCCGCGATAGTCTCCTTCACGCAGCAGATACAGCCCTTCTCCGTAATCCTTCCATTCAAACGTCGTGTCCATCGCTTGTTTGAGAGACTCTAAATCGGATGTATTTCGGACGTAGGTATACAATCCTTTAGGCAGCCCCTCTACACGATGGACAAAAAGGGCAAAATGAACATCACTCGTCTCGCGACAAAACAGTGAAGCATTGAGGAGTCGGCGAAACTGCTCTTCGGTGATGGAACTGCCGTCCATCATTTGAGCGCTGCGCCGTTTCAAAATGATCTCTCCGGCACTTTTAGAGGGAGGCGGAGTGATTCGCGATTGTGTCAGAGGGTGTGTTAGGGGATAGAGCCCTTGAGTCGCCGTATCTATAACCTCTAAAATCGGCCAATCATGATGGGATGGGCTGAGGAGATTGGCACGGCTGTCCAACGGCGGCACGGCTGGCAAATCGATATCGGAAATCTCATGGGATGAGAGCGATAGGCGCAGCAGCATATCAGGACTCTCTAGCTCATGCGGATCGAAGCGGCGGAGCTGATCCAATCCGCAGAGGTGCCCGATTTCCCCACTGTCGACGCTTAAAATGGTGCATTCCCATCCCAGTGCCGCGGCACTGATCTTTATCGCCTGATACGCATGTCCCGCATCGAGCTGGCAATAACGCCAACACCGTTCACCGTATTTCCAGGCTTCACGCCAAAAAATTGAGCTTAATGCGATCAGAATCGTATCGTTTTCAATTTTTAACGGTGTGTCGAACTGATGAAGGATCTCCAGAGCATGTTCATTTGGGGCATAGTGAGAGAGGGTCGGATGGTCACTGATTCCTTCGAGTGCGGGAGCGAGGATATAGCATTCGCTTGGTTGGAGATTCCCGCTGCTGGCATTGCACCGTAGTGCCCAGCGTGAACCGCTGTGGCTTTTCCATGCTGCGAGTCCGAGAGCGTATCGGAGCAGTTGGGAAACGGATTCCAAACACAAAGGTGCAGAGGGAAGGTCTTCTCCAAACAAAAGATGATAGGGAGGTGTGATCGTGTTAAGTTTCAGGGGAATGAGCTCTGTCCCTTCGTATCGACGAAAGGGATTGGGTTGTGTTGCCCAGTCCATATAACCCAGACTGGCGGCATAGCGAGAGGGACGGTGTTTGGTTCGGTCGTGATATTCAAGTACGGTTGTAATATTTTTCATGGGGGGGATTGTCAGCTATAGGGGATAAAATTCCCCTATACTTTTAAATCAGCGCAGGGTTTTTAAGAGTCCGGAAAGCATTTGGTCATGGGTTGTCGTCGTATCGATCTCCATGCGGTTCAAATCGGATTTGAACGATCCTCGATAATGGACCCCTTTCGAGGTGATATCGGCACGGATGGCGGCATCGAAATGGATGAGCGGCTGTGTAATATTGTACTCTTGATGCAGCACGTCCGGAAGTGTCGAGCCTTTTGTAACGTTAACCGACACTATTGCGCCTTTGGTCGTAAATTCTCCCGCTCCGTCGACGCTTCCGGTTACGGGAGCTTTCAGTGCAAAGAGGGCAAATGTCTCTTGTAAGTCAGCATGATTTACATGAAACGTTACGGAGGCCGGTTCCAAATTCGGGATCGACACAAACAGGGTTGTATTACTTTCAGCGACATCGGTATGGGCATTCAGCGTGAGAAGTTTTTCGTCTCCGCTTAGCGTAGAACTGAATTCCGCACTTCCGCCCAGGGGGATTCCGACAAATTGTTCCAAAATTCCGGCATGCTCAAGCGAAGCATCAATGGTGATATTCACATCGAAGGGCTTGATATGTCCGAATTTATCCGCCAGGAGTGATTTGAGATCAAACGATTCGTTATTATCTTCTTTTATCTGGGTCGGTGTAAAACGATGGGTTTGGGTACTCACATGAATAAGACCGTCCACATCGCGTCGATCAAATCCGCGTAGAGCAATGTCACCAGAGAGGATCGTATCAGTTTTTGAGGGGTATTCCAGCATATGAAGAAGCGGTTCATACGCGATATTATGAAGCTTAAGTTCGAGTATTGCGAGGTGAAAACGGTGCAATTCGATTTGATACAGCACATCTCCTCCGAAAATCGTTGCATTGCCGTGAATGTCGAATGCCGCGATTCCTCCGCTAAGGGCACCTTCGGTTTTGAACGGTTCCGTAATCGGGTTCAACCCTTTTTCATGGAAACATTCCAAACGATAATGGGCATAGAGTCGAAGGGTCAGGAGTGAAAATCCACCTTGGGTGGAGAGGGTATTCCCGAATGTATCTTGAATCATCACATGAAAACGGTTGTGGCGCAGTGAGAATTCTCTCAACGCAACGGGTGTGGAGAGGGCGGAACTGAGAGACCTTTCAACGATTGGGGTCATCATACGATTTCCCAATGGGGTAAAGAGGAGAATATACAGCAGTACTAAAACACCCAATACGGATAGGGAGACTTTTCCAAAAAGGGTTTTGCGGAGAAAAGCTAACCGGTTCATAAATGTGCCACCGCTAATATCCACGGGGTACCGATTGCCAAAAAGATAACGAAATTGAGCAGCGTTATTGCCCCGCCGTAGATATAGATTTCCCGAGCACTGATATAGCCGGAGCTGAGATAGATCGCGTTACACGAAGAGCCCTGCGGGGTGATCGTGGCGTTAAAGTTGGTGGCAAACAGCAGCATCATTGCCATCAATTCTCCCGGAACACCGGCCCCTACACCGACGGCTAAAAAGATACCGAAGAGGGCTAAAAGATGAGCGCTTTGCGAAACGAAGAGATAGTGAATCAGTACATATACGGCTATCAAGAGTAAATAAACCCACATCCAAGAGAGTCCGATGAGATAGAGGGTAAAATGGTTCGCGACGGCACCCATAAATCCCATTTCGGCGAGCTGGGTACTGAGTGCAAAGAGAATGGCAAACCATATCAGGGTACTGAGCGCTTCGCCTTGGCTTCTAAAATCTTCAACGCCGAAAACGCGTGTCGCCATCAAAATTCCAAGTCCCCCGAATGCAACGGCAGCTTTATCGACCCCCAGTATTCCCGAAAGTGCCCAAAGTGTCAGCATCGAGACAAAAACACCGGCAGTTATCCACTCGTTCCGGCTGATGCGTCCCATGTGTTCCAATGCCTCTTTTGCCTTTTGAGGAGCATCGGGAGTTGAGCGAAGTTCGGGAGGATAAATACGATACAACATCCACGGAATGAGGGCAAATGCGATCAGAGTCGGGAGAAGTGCATAGAGCAGCCAGCTGCCGAACGTGATATGGATTCCCATAGTCTCCGCGATACCGACGCCGACGGGATTAACTGCCATAGCTGTAAGCCAAAGACCCGACGAGATAGTAAGACCCGCCATAGACGTCATCATCAGATAGCTTCCCGCACGACGTTGGGTATTATCACCCACCTTTGAGCCGCAGTCGTGTGCCAGACCGTAGACGATAGGATAGAGAACACCGCTTCGGGCTGTATTACTCGGAAAGGCGGGAGCAATCAAGATATCAGTGGCGATGAGGCTGTATCCGAGCCCCAGAGTAGAGTGGCCGAAACGGCGAATGATGTGGAGCGAAAGCCGTTTTCCTAACCCAGATTTGTGAACGGCGTGAGAGACTAAAAAAGCCGCAATGATCATTAAAATGAAGCTTTCCGAAAACCCCGCATAGGCTTTTACAGGCTCGATGACCCCGGATAAGACACTGATAGCGAGTGCAATGACCGATGCGGCGATGATTGGCAGTACGTTACCTAAAATAGCTATAATAGTTGTCAGGAAAATCGTGAAGAGTTGCCATGCTTTCGGGGTAATGGCAAGCGGTGGAGGGGTAAACCACAAGATTAGGGCAAAAATCCCTAGCAACAGTACGGGGATAAGCTGTTTAACTCTCGGTGACATACTCACTCCCCTTTTTTTAGGCTTATTATAGCATTTTAGAGTCGGTATATATACTTGATATGAATAGACTCAACTATTCTGCATAAAAATTATCATATACCACTTGACAATAGTTGACTCAATGTACTATAATAACACCGGATTTCAAAAAAGGAGTCGTATAACTTATGTCTAATGAAATAAATGAAGACGTGATCAGCGACGAGCAGACCCCTACACAAGAGGGCGAAAGCGAAATCGTTGAGAGCATGAACGAATTAGAAACTATTCAAGCCGAATTGGCATCTTTTAAAGATAAGTACGCCCGCGTACATGCCGATTTCGACAATATCAAAAAACGTCTTGAGCGGGAGAAATACCAAGCGCTTGAGTACGCAAACGAAAAATTTGCGAAAGATTTGATCCCTGTGGTCGATTCGCTTTCCATGGCGATCGGTGCGGCGGAGATCGAAGCGGAGCCTGCGATTCTTTTGGAGAAGCTAAAAGAGGGTGTTGAACTCACAATGAAACAGCTTCTCGGTGTTCTCGAAAAACACGGAGTAACTCCGGTGGATGAATCAGAGCCGTTTGATCCGAATATTCATAACGCGGTACAGCGTGTGGACAGTCCGGATCATGAAAGCGGAGCAATCGTAAACACTTTTCAAAAAGGGTTTCGATATAAAGAGCGAACATTGCGCGATGCAATGGTCGTAATAGCAAACTAAATTTAAATAAAGGAATTAATATGTCAAAAGTTATTGGTATCGATTTAGGAACTACAAACTCATGTGTTGCTGTCTATGAAGGCGGCGAAGCGAAAATTATCCCTAATAAAGAGGGAAAAAATACAACTCCTTCCGTTGTAGCGTTTACAGACAAAGGTGAAATCCTTGTCGGTGATCCGGCGAAACGTCAGGCAATCACAAACCCGGATAAAACGATCTACTCGGTCAAACGTATCATGGGTCTTATGATGAACGAAGAAAAAGCAAAAGAAGCTCACGATAAAGTTACCTATAAAATCGTTGATAAAAACGGTATGGCAGCGGTTGACGTAGCGGGTAAAGTATATACCCCTCAAGAAATTTCTGCAAAAATCCTTTCAAAATTGAAAGCGGATGCGGAGAGCTACCTTGGTCAAGCGGTAACTGATGCAGTTATTACCGTTCCGGCGTATTTCAACGATGCACAGCGTAAAGCGACCAAAGAAGCGGGAACCATCGCAGGTCTTAACGTCCTTCGTATCATCAATGAGCCGACGGCGTCAGCATTGGCATACGGTTTGGATTCAAAAGGGGATGAAAAAGTTCTCGTTTACGATCTAGGGGGCGGAACGTTCGATGTTACGGTTCTTGAAATTTCTGAAGGAACATTTGAAGTTCTTTCAACCGACGGGAATGCGTTCCTCGGTGGGGATGACTTCGATAACAAAATCGTTGACTTCCTCGCGACTGAGTTCAAATCCGACCACGGGATTGATTTGAAAGCGGACAAAATGGCGCTTCAACGTCTCAAAGATGCGGCTGAAAATGCGAAAAAAGAGCTTTCATCTGCGGAAGAAACAGAGATCAATCTTCCGTTTATCACCGCAGACGCATCCGGTCCTAAACACTTGGTCGTTAAATTGACCCGTGCGAAATTCGAAGGGATGATCGATACGCTTGTAAAAGAAACTATTTCTCACATCAAAACAGCGATGAAAGATGCGGGTCTTAGCAAAAACGAGATCAACGAAATCATCATGGTCGGTGGTTCAACACGTCTTCCGATCGCACAAAAAATGGTTTCAGATGAGTTCGGCGGTAAAACGTTGAACAAAGGGGTAAACCCGGATGAGGTAGTAGCAGCCGGTGCGGCGATCCAAGGTGGGGTTCTACGTGGAGACGTAAAAGACGTTCTTCTTCTCGATGTTACACCACTATCTCTCGGGATCGAAACACTTGGCGGTGTTGCGACGAAAATCATCGAAAAAGGGACCACAATCCCGGTTAAAAAATCGCAAGTGTTCTCAACTGCGGAAGATAACCAACCGGCAGTTAGTATCAGCGTTGTCCAAGGTGAGCGCGAGTTTGCCCGTGATAACAAATCACTCGGGTTGTTCGAACTTACCGGTATCCCGTCGGCACGCCGCGGTGTACCTCAAATCGAAGTAACATTCGATATCGATGCGAACGGTATCTTGACCGTATCCGCTACCGACAAAGGTACCGGCAAAACCCAAGAGATCAAAATCACCGGTTCGAGCGGACTCTCTGAAGAAGAGATCAATAAAATGGTTCAAGACGCAGAAAACCACAAAGCAGAAGATGCAAAACGTAAAGAGATCGTAGATCTTCGTAACCAAGCGGATGCGTTGGCTAACCAAACCGAAAAATCTCTTGAAGAGATGGGCGATAAAATCGACGCAAGCGAAAAAGCAACGATCGAATCGGCACTTGAAGAGCTTAAAGCGGTACTCAAAAATACTGATGCTTCTAAAGAAGAGATCGAAGCGGCAACGAAAAAATTGGCAGATGCGAGCCACAAAATGGCAGAGCAAATGTACAAACAAAACGAAGGCGGTCAAGCTGCTTCCGGCTCAGCGAAAAAAGATGACGACGTCATCGACGCTGAAATCGAGTAATTTTTTCCTACGTCATCCCCGACTTGATCGGGGATCCAGTTTCCCCCTCTTAACTCATTTCCCTTTTCTTCACATTATGATGTCGGTATGGCAGACAAAAGCTTTTGCTCTTACGCTATGTCACGCATTAAATCCAAAAATATCGCCATCGAAATGGAGAATAAAGTAGCCAATCTGCTTTTAATATTTGTGGATTTATAAGAATTTATGTGCAAAAGTCGAGTTAATATTGTATGATTAAAGAAAAAAAGAGTATCTAATGGTGAATGAATTTCTACAAGAGATTTTAGCTATCGTAGTGGTAGCGGCAGGCTTTTTAGTTTTTTACTTTATTTTAAAAAGAAGATCAACCCCGCAAATTCCTAGTGAAGAACCGAAAAAACATGATAGAACGAAAGAATATGCCAATGATAAGATAGAGGCAGTTCCTGAGATAAAAGAAGAACCAAAAATAGAGCCGCTTCCGGAAATTTCCCTACCAGAAAAAGAAGAAGAGTTCAAAGTTATACCATCGGCTCATGAAGTCGTACCTGAAGATTTAACGTCCAGAAGAAAAAGTGACAAGACAATCCCGAAACGATCTGTTCCCGAACATGGAAAAATTACAAAACAAAATTTTTCTGAATTTGCGGGTGAGAGAATTATGGTTGCGGAAGATAACCCTATCAACCAAAAAGTTATTATGGGTCTTTTAGCCGGAAGCGGTATCGATATAGTCATGGCGAATGATGGTCAGGAAGCCCTGGATATACTAGAAAATGACACAAATTTTTTGATGATTTTAATGGATGCGCACATGCCGCGAGTGGATGGCTTCCAAGCAACACGCATTATTCGGGAAAATCCTAAGTACGATCATATCTTAGTCGTTGCGCTCAGTGGAGACACTGCATCGGATGACATACAAAAAATGAAAAATGCGGGAATGGCGGAGCAACTGGAAAAACCTTTGAGAATGGATTCCCTATATGACGTTCTCTATGCCTATACAGGTAAAGGAGCCGAGAAAAATGAGTCGGCAGAAGCGCATAGTAGAAAACCCCTAGATATTGAAAAAGGGCTTCAAACGTGTGGAGAAGATGAAGGTTTTTACCGTGAAATCTTAGCGGAGTTCATTACTGACTATGGCAATTCTTCTAATCAATTGGGAGAGTTTTTACGCTCTCACAATCTCCAAGCTGCCGATGCATTGCTTCTTGATATTATCGGTGTTACTGAAAACATCGGGGCGCATCCGCTCGCTGAGATTGCTTCGAATATGAAACTAGCACTCAGTGATAATCACGAACAGAGCTATTTTAGCCTTTACGATCAGTACAGAGCTCAACTGGATAGATTATTGCAAGATATTAGAGCGTATCTATAAAGAGAATTTTGAGCGGGGTATTGCATTAATCCGCATTTGTTATAATATCCCTATTAAAAGGGAACTATCATGGAACATTTTTTAGAAAAAGCCAAATCTGCAAGCCGTGTTTTGGCGACTATGAGCGGAAGCGAACGTAACCGGATCCTGCGAGAAATGGCGGAAGCACTTCGTGCAAATACGATGAACATCATCGAAGCCAATGCAATCGATATGCGCAATGCGCAAGAGAGTAATCTCGCTTCATCAATGAAAGAACGTCTGCTCTTGGACGAAAAACGGATCGAATCGATGGCCGTTGCGATCGAAGAGATTGCCGCACTCAAAGATCCGATCGGAAAAGTCATCGAGGGATGGGTCACCGAAGCAGGACTTAAAATCGAGAAAGTCAGTATCCCTATCGGGGTGATCGGTATCATCTATGAATCGCGTCCGAACGTTACGTCCGATACGGCAGCGCTGTGCTTTAAAACGTCCAACGGCTGTGTCCTCAAAGGGGGCAAAGAAGCGGAGCACTCCAATAAGATCATTGCCGATGTCATGCAGCAGGTTTTAACCCGTAATAATCTACCGCATGAATTGATCGCTCTTTTGCCGGATGCAACACGCGAAGGGGTAGCAAAACTGATCAAGATGGATAAGTACGTCGATTTGATCGTTCCTCGCGGCGGAGAGGCGTTGATCCGTTTTGTGAGCCAAAACGCCAGTGTTCCTGTTGTTAAACACGACAAAGGACTCTGCCATACCTATATCGATAAAGCGGCCAATATAGAGAATGCGATTGCGATTGCCCTTAACGCCAAAGTACAGCGCCCGGGCGTATGTAATTCGATGGAAACCCTGTTAGTCGATGAATCAATTGCGGTTGAGATTTTACCGGTCTTAAAAGATGCATTTGATCGGGCGCATACGGAATTAAAAGGGTGTGAACAGACACGAGAAATCATCAATGTTTCGACTGCGAGCGAAGAGGATTTTGATACGGAGTATTTGGCCAATATCCTTAATATCCGGGTAGTAGACGGAGTAGAGGGTGCAATCAGCCATATCATCCGTTTCGGTTCCGGTCACTCTGAGGCAATCATTACCGAAAACATTACGACGGCAGAGCGCTTTATGGATGCGATCGATGCAGCGTGTGTCTATGTCAATGCGTCTACCCGTTTTACCGACGGAGGCGCATTCGGCTTCGGTGCAGAAGTAGGGATCAGTACGAACAAACTTCATGCACGCGGACCGATGGGTGTAGAAGGTCTGACTACCTATAAATATAAAGTGTACGGAAAAGGTCAGATTCGTTGAACTCTGTATTAGATATAAAAAATATATCTTTTGGATATACAAAAGATATCCAAATATTTAATAATTTTTCCCTTTCACTCAAAGAAGGGGAGATCAAAGCGATTGTCGGCCCCAGCGGTGTCGGGAAATCGACCCTTTTTGAACTGATCCTGGGACACCGAAAACCCTCATCCGGGTCCATCCGATCCTCTACCTTTTCACAGGTGTTTCAAGACCCGTACAGCTCATTTCATCCTACCTATACGATACGCGAACAAATCCGCGAGGTGACATCGATGGAAGGGTATGAATCGTTGTTGGAAGAGATGGGGTTAGAAGAAGCACATTTGGATTCGCTTCCCCATAAGCTTTCAGGCGGACAATTACAGCGGTGTTCGATATTGCGGGCAGTGTTGATGAAACCGAAATTATTGCTGCTGGATGAGCCGACTTCCGCATTGGATAATCTCAATCAGCTCGATATCATGAAACTGATCGTGAAGGAAATCAAGGGGATGGGAGTATTATTGATCACCCATGACGGTGATTTGGCAGCTTGGTGTGCCGATGAGATTATTACCCTAGGTAATGTCGAAAGAGATAATATCCCCCTCCTGCCATAAGAACCGAACCGAAAAGATTCAGGGCCATATTGGCCGCAGCCAGTAGAATATTTCCTCCGCCGAGCAAGAAAACGGTTTCCATCGCAAATGTAGAATAGGTAGTGAGTCCACCCAACAAGCCGGTGGTTAGAAACGATTTCATATGGATGCTAAAGAATGTCGTATAGGCAAAATAGGCGAATAATACACCGATTAAAAAGCTTCCGATCAAGTTAACCGAGAGAGTACCGAATGGGAGAGTGTGGGGAAAATGGTGATTTACGACCCCGTTGATATAGGCTCGAAGAACTGCACCGATAAAGGCACCGCTACCGATAGCGAGGATGGTTTGCCAGCTCATCGTCATACGCCTTTTGCATTTTGATTTGGAGATTTTTAAGCCAATCCGGATCGCTTTTATCGGCTATGAAAGAATCCAGATAAATGGCGTGAATCGTTCCCGGATGGAAGTCTTTTCGTTTATTGCTGAAATGCCAGGCCGTTGCAATAAAAACAACCGGCTGAACTTTGAGGGCAAATTTGTCCGCTACCATTTTCGCCCCCGGCTTAAACGGTTTCATTTTTCCGGTTTCAGTACGGGTCCCTTCGGGAAATATGGTAATGACGCGCCCATGGTCGAGGCGGTCTTTGCAGTCTTTGATCAGTTTGACAAGAGCCGTTTTACTTTCACGCTCGAGAGCAATGTCTTTGGGTAAACGGAGTACGAGGCTGAAAAACGGGACTTTGAAGAGCTCTTTCTTAGCGACCCATGCCAGATTCTTAGGGGTGATTGTCTCCATGATACCGATGTCCAGCTCACTTTGGTGATTAATGAGGTACATTTGTACATCGGGATCGGGAGTTCCATGGACTTTGATCGGGGTAAAAATCAGTAAACGGATAAACCATGCACTGATTTTTTGCGCATAGGGTTTAGGGACGAAAGGGAATATCGTGATCATCAGCGTCATTCCCGAAAAGATGACTATGACCGCGTAAATCCATTTAATTCGAGCAAATATCACGCTTGTTAACCCATCCTACTTTATCGTTAGATAGGTGAATTTTAGTAAAATCACCCACCTCTTTTTCTGCTTCTAAATGTTCTTCCTGCGTCGTTGTTTCAAAAATGGTTCCGTTATTGATTGGAAGCAGATAAATCGATGCATCCTTTTTAATACAGATCGTTTGGTTCGGTAATAAGGCATAGACGATATAGAACATTGGGACGACGGAAGCGTACAAATACCCTTTTTGCCGTCTCCAGTAGAATAAACCGAAAAGGATAATACTGACAACGGATGCAGCACCTATTTTGAGTTCGGTATGAGCTGAATCGGTCGGTGAAAGATCGCTTTGTGTGGAAACGGTATCATCATCAACAATGATGGGAATCACAAGCGATTCAAAGCGTTGTTTTTTAAGATTGAAGAAAGAAAAATTGAGATTTTGCTCGGTGTTAGGGATAATCGCATAATAGGTCATTTGCGACTCGCCGACATTCGGAAGTTTAGATTCAAACCCTTGCTTGATGGCATTTGGGATCGTAAAATCACCGATGTTACATCGTGATGCTTTTACGGTGAAAATAACAACATTGCTTTCGCTGTTATACGGGGTAGTCTTATAGTTGATGATTTCAAATTTATCGGCCAAGACTTTTGCAAAGGTTGATGGCGGATTAAGAGGCGTTGCACTTAGCGACGTACCGACCAAAGTTTCAGAATTGGCACCGGTAGCGCTCAATGTTGCGGTAATATCCGGAAGTCGTATCGATGGTGACTGCACTAAAAAATAGAAAGTATCGTATACACCGTCTTCTTTGACGCTGCGGCGAGGAGTGTCGCTGAAAATACGTACTCCTTCTTCATTTTGCAATGTGTACTCAATATTTCCGGATGCGATGTCAACCGGAGTCAGTTTGACCGGTACGGCAATGATTTCACCGACGTAGGGATGTGTTGGAAGAGCATTGAATTGCAATTTAAGTGTGGAAGAGACACCTGAAAAGAGGGAACCTATTTCATTGTTTTGCTCAGTTGCAGGAGCCTGTGCCGCAGCAGTATCTTCTTGAGGCGTAGGATCTGTCAGTACGGATGGCTCGGACAGAGCAAACAGATATCCTGCAAAGAGAAAGAAAAGTATCAGCGTTTTCAAGCGTTTATAAACCCTTCAAGCATAGCTCGGCCGTCATCTGAACCCAAAAGAGATTCCATTGCACGCTCAGGATGCGGCATGAGACCGAAAACATTTTTTGCTTTGTTGCAAATTCCTGCAATACTGTCGACTGATCCGTTCGGATTATCTATATTCCCTGATGCGTCTGTGTATTGGAGCAATACCTGATGGTTGGCATAAAGCTCTTTTAAACCGTTTTCATCAATATAAAAATTTCCGTCATGATGGGCGATCGGAATATTGACGACTTGATTGACCGTACAATGACGAAGGAAATCATTGTCGTTATTGACCACTTTGAGGTGGTGATGACGGGAGATAAAATGGAGACCTTCATTACGTTTTAGTGCACCTGGAAGGAGCCCTGTTTCGGTAAGGACTTGAAAACCGTTACAGATACCAAGTACTTTTCCACCGTTATCAGCATACACTTTTAACGCTTTCATGATAGGAGACATTTTGGCGATCGCGCCGCTGCGAAGGTAATCACCGTAGCTGAAACCGCCGGCAACGACAACAAGATCGGTACCATCCGGAATCGTATCTTCTTTATGCCAAAGAATTTGTGTTTCGCATCCCAATGCGGCAAACGCATGCTGGGTATCGTATTCACAGTTTGTCCCCGGGAATTGAACAATACCTACTTTCATGCTTGAATCTCGATCTCGTAATCTTCGATAACCGTGTTGGCCAACAACTCTTCGCACATGTGGGCAACTTTCTCTTTTGCAACCGCTTCATCGCTCTCGTTCATTTCGATAATGATTTGTTTGCCGACGCGAACATCACTGACACTTCCGAAACCGTGGCCGCTAAGAGCATGATGTACTGCTTTGCCTTGAGAGTCAAGAACACCGTTTTTCAAAAATACATTTACTATTGCTTTCATCATTACCCCAATATTCGATTTAATACTTCTTCGTAGGCTACTTTAAGCCCGCCGAGACCTTGACGGAAACGGTCTTTATCCATTTTCTCACCTGTTGCTAAATCCCAAAAACGGCAGTTGTCCGGACTGATTTCATCTGCCAAGATAATTTTTCCGTCTTTGTCACGACCGAATTCAAGTTTGAAATCGACGAGATTGAGCCCTTTTTCATGGAAATAAGGGCGAAGGATAGAGTTGATTTCACGTGCCATAGCGCGGAGTTGATCCAATTCGGCTTCATTTTTGACAAGTCCGAGGATCAAACAATGCTGATCGTTCAGTTTCGGATCACCGAGTGCATCGTTTTTGTAATCAAATTCGACGAGGGTGAATGGGAGTACGGTTCCATCAGGAATACCAAGGTTTTTACTAAGACTTCCGGTCGCGATATTGCGCACGATTACTTCGATAAGGATAATATCCACTTTTTTACAGAGCATATTGTTGTCATCGAGCATCTCTACGAAATGAGACTCCACTCCGTTTGCGGCTAACATCTTGAACAGTTCGGTTGAGATCTTATTGTTCAGAGCACCTTTACCGGCTTCCTGATCTTTTTTAGCTCCGTTAAACGCCGTAAGATCATCTTTAAACTCGGCAATGACGAGATTCGGATCGTCTGTGGTAAAGAGGCGTTTAGCCTTGCCTTCATAGATGAGATCACGTTTTTCCATTGTTACTTTCCTTTGACTATGATAAGAGCTTTGATGATATCGACGCCCTCTTTGAGTTGAATGTCTTTATCCAACTGCTCAGGGGTGATAACGGTTTTATTGCTGGCATTTACTTCGGTTACATCGATCATACCGCCGTCTTTTTGGAGTTCGCTCTCCAGATGTTTTTTGAGATCGGATTCTTTAATGTTAAATTGGTTCTCATGTTTTTTCACTTCACCTGAAGCGACGACGATATCAGGGATAACGCCGACCGCTTGAATGGTACGTCCGCTCGGTAAGTAATAGCGGGCAATCGTGAGTTTGATCGCTTCGGTTTCGGTAATCGGCATTACGACTTGAACGGAGCCTTTACCGAATGTTTTTTCTCCGACCACAACACCGCGTTTGAGATCTTGGAGCGCTCCGCTGACGATTTCTGACGCACTGGCACTCCCTTCATTGACGAGAACAACGAGCGGCAAATCGGTAATTTTTGCACTTTTGGTTGCACTGTACGAGACATCGTCCGCTTTGTTACGCCCTTTTTGCGATACGATAACACCTTCACTGACGAATAAGTTGGTCAATTCAACCGCTTGATCCAAAAGACCTCCTGGATTATTCCGTAAATCCATAATGATTCCGTTACTGGTAGCGGCATTTTTCTTGATTGCCGTTCTCACATCCGCCGCTACTTTTTTATCAAAACTGGTAATTCGGATATAGAGGATATTGTTATCGATCTTACGGGTATAGACAGATTCGACGGTAATAATGTCACGGATGATATGAAATTTCAAAGGTTCCGCTTCACCTTTACGGACGATTGTGAGATCGATCGGCGTTTTAGGCTTTCCGCGCATGATACCGACCGCATCGTCAATGGTCATGCTTAGCGTAGATTTATCATTGATTTTTAGGATAATGTCACCCGCTTTAATACCGGCCTTATCGGCAGGAGTCCCTTCGATCGGTGCAATAACGGTAAGAGCGTTGTCACGCATACCGACAGTAATCCCTAGTCCGCCGAATTCACCGTCCGTTTGGCTTTTGAGGCTCTCATAGCTTTGTTTGTCCATATAGGTCGAGTGGGCATCAAGATTGGATAAAAGCCCTTGCAACGCTTTATCGATCAGCTGATCGATACTCAGCCCGTCGACATTGTATTGCTCAACGATTCCTAGAACCTTGGTGAATTTGGCTAACGACTGTAAGCGGGATGCTTCAACAGAGGGTTCGGTAACAACAGGAGCATCGCTTTTGGCTAAGAGCGTGGTGGAAAGAGCGACAGTTACGGCAACCGCACTGGCAAAGCCGACAACCATCATTTTGATATTTTTCATCTATATTTTTCCAAGCTTTTTGTATTACGTGATTATAGTCAAAAGTCGATTAATAAACAATGGATTAGATCACTTCGATAACCACATCACCGATTGTGATCGTCTCTCCCTTGGTGATTTTTGCCCGCTTACGGGTTTCACATTCACCGTTGCGGAATACATGTCCGTTTTCGATTAATACTTTGGCTTGTCCGCCGGTGTCGACGAGATCTAACAGTTTAATAAGTTTATGCAATTCGATGTAAGGCTCGGTGAGTGTATAGGTCATTGTGCATCTTTAAATAAGAGTTATAGAGAAATTGTTTTTGAGAAAAGGGAAATTGTATTAGAGTGGCATGAAAGCCCGTGAGGGCTTCATGGGAGTGATTACCAGCGGTCGCGTGGAGGGCGTGGTGCGCGTGGACGAGCTTCGTTTACACGAAGTGTACGTCCGCCGAAATCGTTACCTTCGAGGGCAGTGATCGCTTTGTCAGCTTCGTCTTTGTTCGCCATTTCAACGAAACCAAAACCGCGGAAACGGCCTGTTTCTTTATCATTTACGAATTTAACTGAACTAACTTCACCATATTGTCCGAAAAGATCTTTAAGATCGTTTTCGTCTTTGCCGTAGGGAATGTTCCCGACATAAATTTGTGTCACATTGTGCTCCGTGAAAAAATCGAACTATAACCAGCATAATCCTTGACACATTTTAACCATTACAATCTTATGGGAATGTTAAAAATAATTGTATTTCCGTTATTAATATCGTCACCGTGACATATCTTTACAAAAATGGGTTGAGCAGGTTCACTGTGCCAAAACAGGGTGTATCGCCTTACTCGCATATCTCACGTTTTGTCTTATAAGGGGAGGGGCGTAAAGTATGGATCGGAATTTTGAAGTTTTTGGAGGATAACGTTTCGCGGAAGTGGCCGTGAGAGGTGATATCCCTGAAGGGTGTCAATTTTATTCTGGATTAAAAAGTCAAAATGCTCACTCTCCTCGACCCCTTCAGCCGTAACACTCATCCCGAGCACATGGGCGAGATTCGACATGGCTTCGACAATATGGCGATTCGAATTGACCTCAAACAGGGTAAGGATAAACGATTTGTCAATTTTTAGAGTGTCGATTGGAAGCTGGGCTAAATAGGCAAAAGACGAATATCCGGTTCCGAAATCATCCAATGCAATCCGTACCCCTCCTTCTTTAAGCTTATTAAGCTGAACGGCGGCGATATCGATGTTTTCCATAACGGCACTTTCGGTAAGTTCAACTTTTAAAAAGGAGGGAGGAATATCTCGTTCTTTGAGATAGTCCAAAAGATCCTGGGCAAAATGCATTTGATGCAGCTGTTTGGATGAAATGTTGATTGCCACAAAAAACGGCTGTGAGCATAGCTGTCGTACTGAAGTGATAAAATCACAGGCTTGCCGTAATACCACTTCCCCGATTAGAAGAATATCCCCGTTGGTTTCGGCAACCGTAATAAAAATATCGGGAGAAACAAACCCTTCTGTCGGATGGGGCAGTCGCATAAGTGCTTCATACCCTTCCAAACGGAGCGTTTTGCTATCAATCAGCGGCTGAAAATAGAGTTCAAAAAGATTTTGTCTGAGTCCGTCACGGACCAACGATTCGATGTATAAAAAGTTATGGATAGCGCGCTGCATGGATGAATGATAATAAACAAATTGGTTTTTGCCTTTATTTTTGGCTTCGTACATGGCCGTATCGGCATGTTTGATCAAATCTTCCCCGTTTTGAGCATCTTGCGGGTAGAGGACGATTCCGATAGAAGTGGAGAGAAAAAAGTCGATCTCTTTGACCCGGAAAGGGCGTTTGAACATTTGAATCATACGCTCGGCAAACATGTTAACGTGTGAGATGTCGGTATCTTGGAGTAAAACGACAAATTCATCCCCTCCGAAACGGGCACAAAAGTCATGTTCTCCCGCAGTTGCGAGAATACGGCGGCTCACTTCGATTAAGATCTTGTCGCCGACTTCATGCCCCATCGTGTCATTAATGTTTTTAAAATTATCCAAATCCAAAAAAAGCAGGGCAAAAGGGGTCGAAGACGAGTGCTCGAAACGGTTTTCAAGCTGGAGTTTTAATTTGGCACGGTTGGGAAGGAGTGTAAGCGGGTCATGATAGGCTAAAAATGCAATCTCGTCGCTTTGTGTTTTTGATGAGGTGATATCGGAGGTGATACCGATAAAGAGTTTGAGTGTCGGATGATGATGAATACGGCTGTTAAGCCATCGCGATTCACCGTCATTACGGAGAATTCGAAACCGAATTTCTTGCGATTGTCCGGGGCGAAGTGTTTCAAAAAACATTTTAACCAATTCGCGGTCATCGGGATATATCTGTTGTTGCCAGAGAGAAGGATCGGCTAAAAACGTCTCTTTGGTAAAGCCGAAAACTCCTTCTACGGCATTGTTGACATAGCGAAGTGAGAGGGTCTGATTATCAATGTACCAGATCACTTCGTCGATACTGCCCAAAATCTCTTCAAGTTCCTGATTTTTGGAATTGAGCAGCGTTGAGAGTTCGTGAGCCTGATATTCTATGAGTTCTTTAGAGAGGCGTAACTCTTTATTCAGACGATTTATATCGGAGAGGTTGCGAATGTTTACAAAGAAACGGATGTGCTCATTATGGCGAATCATCCGTACGCTTTTGATCGCCTGGATGATTCTTCCGTCACTATGAAGAAAGTCGGTTTCGGCATCAAGGGATTTCCCCTCGTTCATGACTTTTGCAATGCATGCCGTGAAAACATCAATATCTGCTAAAAGGCTTAATATATTGAGACCTAAGAGAATATCGTTTTCATACCCTACCATCTCGGAAAATGCTTCGTTGGCGAAGAGGATTACCCCTCGTTCATCAACCATTAAAATTCCCTCCGGAAGATAATTTAGTACATCGTAAAGAGGGGCTTCGGTTTGCATTGAATCCTAAACGTGATTATTTTGTGATATTATAATTTGTTATGGTTTAAATTTTCCTTTGATTCTATGTTAGGAAAGCATAATCAGAATTTGGATATAATCGCGAAATTTTAGTATATAAAGAGTTTTGCAATGGTACAAGTCACGAAATTAACAATGCGTTTCGGAAGTCGGATTTTGTTTGAAGGGATCAACCTCAAACTCGACCGCAACAAACGTTACGGTCTCATCGGAGCCAACGGCGCCGGAAAAACAACATTTCTCAAAATTCTCAGCGGTGAGATCAAAGAGTACGAGGGGGATATCTCCATCGAACCGGGTCTCAAAGTGGGTGTTTTGGGACAAAATCAGTTCGCGTTTGAAGATTTTACGATTGCAGATGCGGTTTTATGGGGTAATAAACGCTTGTATGATGCGATCAAAGAGAAAGAGCATCTTTATGCAACGGGAGATTTTGAAGACGACAAAGTCAACGATCGACTGGCTGAACTGGAAATGATCTGTGTGGAAGAAGATCCGACCTACGAATACGATGTCCAGATCGCGAAAATTCTCGAAAACGTCGGAATTCCGGCTGAGCATCATAACGATTTGATGTCGACTCTTCCGTCGTCGGAAAAATTTAAAGTACTTCTTGCACAGGTTCTGTATCCGAAACCGGACGTTTTGTTCCTCGATGAGCCGACGAATAACCTCGATATCGATACGATCGGATGGTTGGAACACGAGCTTCAACGCCACGAGGGGACCATGGTCGTCATCTCGCATGACCGTCACTTTATCAATGCCGTTGTGACCAATATCCTCGACGTCGATTTCCAAAAAATCCGCGAATTTACCGGAAACTATGACGATTGGTATCTCGCATCCACCGTTATGGCGAACCAAGCGCAGTTGGAACGGGATAAAAAACTCAAAGAAAAAGAGCAGCTTGAAGCGTTTGTACGTCGTTTCTCGGCGAATGCATCTAAAGCAAAACAGGCGACTTCACGTCAAAAACAACTTGATAAACTTACGATTGATGACATCAAGCCATCTTCCCGCCGTGACCCGAGTATCGTTTTTAAAGCGAAACGCCAAATGGGGGACGAAGCACTTGATGTGCTTGATGTATCACACAGCTACGGGGATTTGAACGTATTGCACAACATCAATCTTAAAATCGTTCCGGGTGAGAAAATTGCCGTGATCGGGGCCAACGGTGTCGGAAAATCAACTTTGCTCAAAATCATCATGGAAGAGATCAAGCCGACTAGCGGCAGTGTCAAATGGGGGGCTACGATCGAACCGACTTATTTCCCGCAAGATACGGCTGACCGTATCAAAGGAAGCGAGACGCTGTACGATTGGCTCCGCGCATTTGATCCGAAACGTGAGATCTCGGAAATCCGTAACTGTTTGGGACGTATGCTTTTCAACGGCGAACAGCAGGAGAAAAGTATCGAGAAAATCAGCGGGGGTGAAAAACACCGTATGATGCTATCAAAAATGATGCTGGAGGGGGGAAATTTCCTCGTTCTTGATGAACCGACCAACCATCTCGACCTCGAAGCGATTATCGCATTGGGTGAGGCGTTGTACGAATTTGAAGGCAACGTAATCTGTGTGAGCCATGACCGTGAGTTGCTCGATGCATTTGCCGGACGTGTTATCGAACTCCATGCCGACGGAAGTTATACCGATTTCAAAGGTACGTATGAAGAGTTTGCCGAAGCGAAAGCAAGCGGAAGTTTATAAATTAAACGGAGGGATGGATGAAAGAGTATAAAAACTTTATCGGATTAGGGGTAGCGGGCAATTTTGCTCTCCATCTCGAACAAGCCGGTGAGAGTGCCGATTTTAAAGATATTCTAACCGAAGACCCAAACGGTCCGAAAGGAATCTTCCCTTTCTATATCCCAGAACGTGAAGGCCAACTCGGTATTTACCCGATCAGTGCCGATACGATTACCCTCCCGAATGAAGAGTGCAATGTTCAACCTGAACCTGAAGTAGCACTTATTTGCGATCTTGATTACGATGGTGAGGGGAATGTAACCGCTATTACGCCGAAGTTTTTCGGTGCGTATAACGACTGTTCTCTCCGCATCGAGGGGGCTGGAAAAATCAGCCAGAAGAAAAATTGGGGTGCTTCGTCCAAAGGGCTCTCTTCTACCCTTATTCCGATTGATACGTTTGATAAAGGCGGATTGATGGATACCTATCGTATCGCTTCATTTTTACGACGGGACGGGATGCTGATGCGCTACGGCGAAGATGTCGAATTGCCGGGATACAGTTTCTTTTACGGAAAATTGCTGGAGTGGATGAAAAATCAGATCAATTCCCAAGCTGATTTCGGTCCGCTGGAACCGATCAGCGGTTATCTCAAAGAGGCCGGGAATCCTAAGAACGCTATTATCAGTATCGGTGCGACCCGCTATACCCGTTTCGGTGAGAAAAACTTTCTCCAAGAGGGAGATGAGGTGATTGTCGTGGTGTATGATAATGCACGATACTGTACCAACCCTATCCTATCGATGGCGAATCGAAATGCTTTTGAAGCTGAGGGGATCAGCGCATTGGTACAAAAGGTAATCCGTGCTTAAACCTGGACTCTACCGCCATTACAAAGGGAAGCATTACGAGGTGATCGGTGTTGCAAAGCACTCTGAAACATCCGAGAGTCTCGTTGTGTACCGCCCATTGTACGGTGAACGCGGTTTATGGGTGCGACCGCTCGAAATGTTTATCGAAATTCTCCCCAACGGCATGAAACGCTTTGAATACTGCGGAGAGATCCAGTGAGCCGTGGAACGAAACTCTCTCTGGACCTCGGCGCCTCATGGGCCGAGGGGTGGAGTATGGAAGAGGAAAAAACGTCTCAAACACTCACGATTCTGGAACCTTCCGCTCACCGTCTTGTATTCCAAAAAGAGAAGCGTAAAGGGAAAGTGGTGACACTCGTGGGTCCTTTCAGTTTATGCGAAGAAGATGCCCAAAAGACGCTGTCATCGCTTAAAAAGTCACTTGCCTGCGGCGGTACATACAAAGAGGGATGGATGGAGTTTCAGGGCGAAATTGCTCCAAAAGTACGTGAAAACCTCGAAAAACTCTCCTTTAAATTCAAAAAATAATTATAACTTATTACCAAACACCACTTGATTGCGTCCCCGCTCTTTTGCCGCGTAGAGGTTGGTATCTGCCGCGTGGATCAATGCATCATCACCCATAAGAGCCGTCGGAACGATACAGATACCTCCGATGGAAACACTCAGCGTCGGCAAAATTTTTGACCCTTTATGCTCTATTTTTAATTTCTCAATATTCGAGCGCAATCTCTCCCCCATAATATGGGCATTTTTACAATTGATATCGGTGAGGATAATACCGAATTCTTCCCCGCCGAGACGAAACGGATAGTCTCCCGGACGCTGGAAGGTCGCTTTGAGTGTTTTTGCAACTGCCTGAAGTGCCTGGTCACCTTGCAGATGGCCATAGGTATCGTTGTACTGTTTGAAAAAATCGATGTCGAGCATCATAAATACAAAAGGTTTTGATGCACGCAAAGCCCGTTTGAACTCCCGCTCATACACGACATTAAAATAGCGTCGGTTATAAAGGGAGGTGAGTGAATCGGTGTAGGAAGCCTGCTCAAGTTTGAGGTTGAGATGCTTTAGGGTTTCGGTTGTGGAGATGAGTTGGTGCTGCTGCCATTCGATTCGGGCAAAAATTTTCCATGCCAACCCCATCACCAGTACTAAAATAACTCCCAAAAACAGAATTAACTGCATCAGGGCATTTTCATATCGTGCCATCAGTTCCAAATGTTCATAGCGTGCAGAGGCATTTTCATACGTGATCAATTGGCGGATCGTTTCGTGGATGGAATGGAGATTTTCGTTTAATGTACTTAACGAAATCGGATGTGAATGTTTCGGATCAAGCATGATGGAACGGATCTGGGTAAAGTAGCCTCCTATGAGGTCCATCTGCGATTCGGTGTAATCGACATAAGGCATCTCTTCGGGACGTTTGGGATAGGAGAGATAGTTTGACCAGCCCTGCTGTATTTTTTCCAATCCGTTGGAGATTTTTTGTGCCGCGTCATCGTCGCTGATAAGATGATTGTTCCAGCGATAGACGGTTATGGTTAAATCGTTTTCATAGGCATCATTGATAGAAGCGAGTTCGCTTAAAGGGACAAGGGAACCGTAATAGAGGGTGTCCATATGCCGTTTGATATTTTTAATATTGAAATATCCGATCAATCCTACAACACTCAGCCCAAATCCGACCAGTAACAATAAGTAAAGCAGTTTGGATTTTAGTTTGAGCGATTCCACGGTTTGGCTTAATCTTTTGTATTTGGATAAATAATCTAAGCAACTCCTATACCAAAAGCCAATACAATCACATATCATAGTCGGGGGGTAGACAATGGCGAAACGTCTTATTAAAGATGAGCGGATTAAAACAATTGTCCATAACATTGCCGAAGACTTTCGTTTTTCACATGAAACAGGGGATTATGCTCTTTTGTTTTATAAAGTAGATACGGAAGGTGCGGTCCGCGGAAGCGATATCGATCTTATGATCGAATATCTCTCAACAGGGCTGAGCGAACTTCAGGACAATATCCAGTGGCGCAGAGAATTTTTAAGTGAGAATCCCGGAGTCGATGAGATGCGCATGTTGGAAAATTTGGGTGTGATCGAAAAAGAGTATATCGATTTACTCGAATTTTTACGTTAAGAATAAATTGAAAAAGGTTGAAAGCATGAAATTAAAATATTTAGTTGTTAGCAGTATGATCGCTGTTACAACGCTTGGCGCAAATGACAGTTTTAACAGTGAATTCAGTCATTTTGTCGGCGGAGCGGTCATGGCAGGGGGGATTACGGCGGTTGTTGACCGATATTATCCGGCACATCGATCCGATAGAGGGATGATCGGTTTTGGGGTGAGCAGTATTGTGATAGCAGCTGAACAAGGTATCGAGTATGCCCTTCATGGTAATGGACGCAGTCAATTACTAGATACGGCTTCGCATATTGCCGGTTCAGCGTTGGGTGCCTATGTTACAGACCAGTATATCTTATCTCCGGTCGTCCAAAACTCGGCAAGTGAAGGGAAGTATATCGGATTGAATCTCCAACATACTTTCTAAGGCTATCTGATCTTATTTCGCTGCTTTATAGGGTTCAAGCGGGAGCTTTTTACTGATAGCGTATTGGATTCCTCCAGCCAAATCGATAACGTTGTATCCTAACTGGTTTCCTAAATACGTCCCTAACACTTTGCTGCGGCTGCCGCTGTTGCAGATAACGGCAAAGCGTTCATTTTTTTTGACTTTTGTATTCAGTTCCGCTAAAAATCCGTTGATATCGTAATCCCCTTTTTCATTGAAAAACATAATAGGGATTGATCCTTTGACCAAGCCTGTGGTTTTCCATTCTTCAGGTGTACGGATATCTATGATTTTGATTTTGGAGTCGATTAGTTTTTGATCGATCGGTTGACGAATGTAATCGGCCATCAACGTGGTGGCAAACAGCATAAGGGCAATCAGTAAAATACGCATTCTAAATCCTCTTGAGGGTATAATGGCGGTATTGTATCGCTGAATGATTAATATGAGGGTTTATGGGGACATCTAAAACAGAAAATTCAAAACGGCTTCGGTATATTCGTCTGTTGGGACGATTTATCAGCGGAATACTTTCCTTTTTGGCAAAAAGCGAAAACCCGACCAAAGAGCAGTACGATCAGAAAGTCGATATGAATTTTCGGTTTCTGGAAAAAAATGAGGCGGTGACGCTTTATAAAGATGAATATACCGAACTCGAAGCGTTGGGGCAAAAAATACTCGATTTTCGAGCCAGTGATGTTGATATCAAGACGATCAAAGAAGAGCTGTTTTATGCCCAAAATCAGCTGGAAAAACGGGTGAATGCCCGCCGCTATAAGAAATCAAAACATGATAATCATGCCAAGGACGGTTGGGATTAAAGTATCCCCAAATGTTCCAGCAGGATTTTGCATCCCAATCCGATCAGCATCAGTCCCCCCAGCATCTCCGCTTTACTCTCTAACAATGAACCTAGTTTTTTCCCGATATAAACTGCCGCGACACAGAGGATAAAGGTGACAAGCCCGATGACTCCCGCTGCCGTAAAAATATCCGTTTGTAAAAATGCGAACGTTACCCCGATCGCCATGGCATCGATGCTGGTTGCAACAGCCAGAGAAATAAGGGTTTTATTCGAGAGATCGGTTACCTCCTCGTCAAACTCGTTTTTATACGCTTCATAGAGCATTTTAGCCCCAAGCCCTACCAGGAGAATAAAGGCAATCCAATGATCGAACGCCTGGACGTACTCGGCAAAACTGATTCCGATAAAATATCCAGCAATCGGCATGGCTGCCTGAAAAAATCCGAAAACGCCGGAAACAAAAAGGGCGCTGGAGAGTAACAGCTCTTTGTATTTAGAACCGATCGCAATCGAGACAGCGACGGAGTCCATTGCCAAGGCAACAGCGAGGAGAAGAAGTGTTTCCATAAAAATTCCGCAAATAAAGTGCGGAATTATAACTCAAAGAACATTTTTATTGATTTCTGCCGTATCCGGAGTGGATGTGACAGTAACAAAAGTGATAGAAACACCCTGCGGCATGGCACTTTTGAGTATCGTGCCATTATTGTGAATCAATACATAGCCTATATTGAGTTTTTGTAACATCGCGATGGCTTTCTTTTCTTTCATTATGGACACGGCAGTCGCAAGGGCATCTATTCGCGTATTGTCTCCACTGTCAATCAACGTAACCGATGCATAAGAGTGTTCCGATTGCCCAGTTTTTGGGTCGAGTAGGTGATTATTGGATTTGTTTTTAATATAACGCTCGTAATTTCCGCTGGTACTCACGGCAAATCGAGGCAACGTGGATCGGATGGTCGCAATATGGGCATTTGGATGGAAAGGGTCTTGAATCTCAATCTTACAGTCGCCTAAACAGCCGATATCACCTGATGCAGCTACAATTGCTTTTGAAACATCATTTTTTTGGAGTTCATCTATCGCTAAATCGACTGCGTATCCTTTGCCGATTCCCCCTAAATCGATGATGGTTCCGGGGAGGGTTTTGACATCATTCTCTTCAATCCTAAGTCTGTAGGATCCGACAAGCTTTTCTGATTTTTGGAGAAGCTCTTTTGAAGGGAGATGTTCGTCATCGTATCCAAAACGATAGGCTCCATGCGTTAATGAACCGACTGTAATATCAAATGCACCGTCACTGATATGATTCATTTCAAGGGATCGCTCCAAAATTTTCCGTGTTATGTTGGAAGCGTTTAACTTATATTCACGATTAAGACGTGAAATTTCTGAATCGTTTTTATACGTCGAAAGGCGATTATCCAACTCTGTAAACAAATCAAAAACAGTGTCACTGAGATTTTGATCGTCTACGTCAATGCTGATGAGAGTCCCCATATGTACTTGGGTACGAGGTGCAGCGTAGAGGATGGAAAGGGATAATAAGAGTACAAATAGTGTTTTCATCTTAGAAGTTTACCAAGAATTCTCAAAAAATATACAAATATTGATACCTATTTTCATTATTAATATTATTTTTAGGTTTATGCTCTATACTTTCGCTATTAATAATCACTATCAAAAAGGTTGTCGTATGAAAAAACTCCTCTTGAGTTCTGCAGCTGCGTTGGTTCTAGCCAACACTCTGTCTGCGGATGAAATTTCTGATCTCAAAGTTCAGTTGAAAGCGCTTACGGAGCGACTAGAGTCTCTTGAAATGAATTCTAAAAAACAGGCGGAACAAACTAATGCCCTCGCTGATGAAGTAATCAATGCCCAAAACGCCACTTCATTCAGTACAGTGGACATGACAAAAACCGAAGCAGGGCTGGGTGCGGCGGCTTCCAAAGTTTATTATTCTAAGAATCCGCTCTCTATAGGCGGCTATGGCGAGATGTATTATTCGCATCAAAACCATACCGGTACGGATACATCCGAAGTGTATAGATTTGTCCCCTATATCGGGTATAAGTTCAGTGACAACATTATCTTGAATTCTGAAATCGAATTTGAACACGGTGGGCAAGAAGTTTCTGTAGAACAACTTTATCTTGATTTTTTAATCGATCCAGCCTTTAATGTTCGTTTAGGACATCAAGTCGTCCCTATGGGATTAATCAATCTGAATCATGAGCCGGTATTATTTAATACGGTTGCACGTCCTGATGTTGAACAATATCTTATCCCCTCAACGTGGCATGAAACGGGATTGACGGTATATGGAAAAACCGATACTTTTAATTATGCGGCAGGAGCCATTGTTGCACTCGATATGGGTCTTGCCAACCATGATGGAACACCGGAAGCCGATACTTTCGGAAAAAGCTGGATTCGTGATGCGCGACGCGGAGGAAATGAATCCAACAATGAAACATCCAATATCGGCGGAGTCGCACGGCTTGATTATGTCGGAATGAACGGATTGCTCATTGGAACAAGTCTATATGCGGGTAAAGCAGGGCCTTCTACCAATGGGCAAGCGGAAGGGATCATGACGATCGCCGACATACATGCTCAGTACCAATATGAAGGATTCAAAATAAAAGGGCTCTATACGCAATCGCATCTCAGTAAAGCCGATTCCTATCTCGGTGATCACCAAGGAGTCATTGCCACGGTACATCCGGAATCAGCGCGTGGCGGGTATGTCAATATGGAATATAATATCTTGCCGTACTTAACACAGGCAAGTACGCGGTTACCGATTTTCTTCCAGTATGAAAACTATAATCTTGCAACATCGCTTACGGATGGGACTTCATTTGGAAATACTGAGAGTTTTACGTACGGTTTAAATTACTTTCCTCATGAGCAAGTTGTCCTAAAAGGGGAATATAAATTACGGCATAATAAGAATGGTATTGATACCAATGAAAATGAAGGGATTTACTCCTTCGGATTAGGATTCATATTTTGATTAAAATCGTTCTTTTTCTAATCGCTCTTAGTACTCTTAGTTTCGCCCAGGTATTGGGCGATCCTCTTGTTCTCACACAACGGACCTTTAATGCCAAAAGTGTTGATACGCAAAACATCATTTTAACAGATGCACAGATGACACAGCTTTCACAGGCATCTATGCAAAAAATCGATACCAAACTCTATCGGATTTATCTCGCAAAAAACGGGGAAAAAACAGTTGGCTATGGTGTGCTGATGAATAAAAAAGTACGGACTAAAACGGCTATTGCCCTCTATCTTATCGATCTCGGCGGTAAAATAAAATCGATTGAGATCGTCGCTTTCAATGAACCTATTGAGTATCTTCCAAGCAAGACATGGTTAGACGTATTCGATAATAAAAGCAGTGCCAATACGCTCAAACTCAATCAGGACATTCCCACTACGACAGGGGCTACTTTGTCCGCCCGTGCCATTACCGATGGGGCACGGATCGCATTGGAACTATTGGAGATCGTGAAACCATGAAGTTTATTGCGTCAAAAAAACTCTCTAATAATGTAACGTTACGTGCCGTTATGTTATGGATGTTGATTGCTATAATACTCGCTATGGGGCTTAGTCTAAGCGCTAAAAGCATTGATTTCGGTTTGACACCTGATAAATGGGTTACTACCGTTTTGGGGAATGAATCAGAATTTGTCGACCCTTTGCTCTTTAGTGATTTACTGCTAAAGATTCATACCGATCTCTTTGGGCTTATTATTACGTTTATTATAATAGCAGCACTCTATGTACGTACTTCACGGACGACGCGGACAAAAATGACCCTTTTTTCGCTCCTTCTCATAACATTATTAAGCTATCCTATCGGATTGCTCGCATCATCTGTATTCGGAGGTATATCCGTTATCATCGCATTGAGCTCTTTTATCCTCTTTCACACTGTGATTATTCTCATGTCGACGGATCTGTTTATTGCACTTATTCGGAGACGCCTCTAAATGAATCAACGTCTATTTACCCTCTTGGCATTAGGTTTTGGCGCCCTTTTGGTTCTGCAAGCGGCATTGGGAGGATGGCTCTTTTTTTACAATATCGGAATCTCCCCGCATGAGATTACAGCCCACTATGCCCATAAATCATTTCACGGATTAGTCGAAGTGCTTTTACCGCATACGCTTTTCATTGGGATCGCACTTATGGTTGTGCTCCATTTTTTTTCCTTTATTGATGTAATCTCATCAAATACCAGAACACGTTTTACCCATTTCCTCTTCACTCTTTATGTTTTCGATCAGCTGAGTGTGGTCCCTATTATGATGGGATATGAGATGTTCGCCATAGTAAAACTTGTCGCATTTATCGGGTTCGAGTTGACGCTTGCGTGGCTGTGGATCTGGATATTTAAAATAACACTGATACAACTCAGGGGATACGCTCCAAGCGGTCTTTGACATCGCTGAGGCGGACGAAAGTAAAACCTTCCGCTTTGAGTTTGGAAATCCCCTCCATTACCCCTTCGCGTGTCCCGCTTTCGGGATGATTCATGTGGAAAATAACGATGTCGCCGGCATGGGCGCTCTCCAGCTGCTGCGCTACTTTGGGTGCGCTAAAGGTGGCCCCCGCATCTCCCAAAACACTGAATCCTACGATCTCGACTCCGTTTTGATGCGCGATCGCAACCGCCTGTTCATCATAATAAGCGGTACCGGATCGGAAAAAACGAGGGCGTTTTCCGGTGAGTTTTTCGATCAAGTCACCGTTACCGTTGATTTCATGTGCGACCTCTTCGGGCGAAGCGGTACCGGGAATATTGTAAACGCTTTTACCGTTGACGGAGAGAGGATGATGTGCCGTACCGTGGTTGGCGATTTCAAACAGAGGGTTTGCCGCCAAACGCTCAAAAATTTCGGGGTTGCTTTGAATCCATCGGGAGTTAATGAATAACGTGGCGTGAATACGGTTTTCGCTCAAAAAGTCGATAAGCCCCGCATCAAATTGTGAACTTTTCACACTTCCTCCGCATGCATCGAAGGTAAGGGCAATCTCTTTTTTATCGGTATGGAATTTTGTGGTTACCCCACTAACGTTTTCCCCCCATTCTTTCGGCTCATCGGCACTAAGCGAAAGGGTTGCTGCGAACAGGAAAAGAAGAAACACTTTTATCATCGATCTGACCTTTAATTTAAAGGGATGATTGTAGCGCAGAAGCTGAAAAGACGGGCTTAGCTTTTGTTGCAGTCGCGATCTTTGCCGAAGATACAGCGACCGTTCGTAATGAGTTTTCGGATAAGGAAAAAGAGTGCGACAGAGGCTATGAGAGCGCTCGAGAGCGCCTGTATCATTAGCCCGTTTGTATAAAAAGCGATAGTAGCAACGATAAATGCAATGGTAAGGATAAAACACATTATTCGGTTTTTTCTTTGACGTAAGCGGCCCCGTGATTCACTTGTTCTTTGGTCCATTCGACAGAATGGGAAGTATCCTCTTTCACGCCGTGCCATGTTGCGGAACAGCCGGATAAAAATACGAATGCTAGGGTAGTGTAAAGGAAAGATTTCATATGATTGCCTCCTACTATAAAATTAGAAAATTGTAACGGAGAAATGTTAACATAGTAAAATCTTTTCCTTTGAGTATAATAACACCTTACTAAGTAGCATCAGGCTTTAAAATTGTCCCTAGCAATTTTTTCAGGGATAGTTTGTTTTTGAATTACTTTAGTTTGATGCAGGAATCGGTCGAAAGCAAATGTCATATAAAACAACCTATACAAAAATAGCAGCAAAAATTATATTTGTCACAATGGTTATAACGCTTGTTTTTGCGTTTGTCTACGGTGAATATATGAAGCGTAATGCTATTACGAATCTTGCGCATATCGATGCTAAAAAAACCAGTCTACTTGTTTTTGAAGCACTCTATTCGGCAATGCAGAGAGGTTGGAATAAAGATGACCTCAATGAGATCATCGGCAGATTGAACAATGTTGATAAAAATATGAAAATCAATGTCTATCGAAGTGAAATCGTTGCGCAGCGTTTTGGAGAAATTGAAAAAGACAAGAAAGCCCGAACTACCGATAAAGATATTATGACAGCCATTCACGGCAAAGAGGTTCTCAGTATATCGGAATCTGACCTTATCAAATACTACTATCCCGTCAAGGCAAAAAGTGATTGTCTTAAATGTCATACGAATGCAACGGTCGGCGATACGCTCGGTGTAATTGATGTCTCCTATCCTATCGAAGATTTGAAAATATCTCTGAGTGAGATGATTAATTTTTTCATTTTGTTTATTGTGATTTTTTCATTAACCGTTTATGCAGCTATATTTGTAGAACTCAGACAGTATTTGATAAAGCCGATCAAAAATTTCGTGAACGTCATTAAAAGTATTACCGCATCTAACGACATGAAAAAACGGGTAAATATTGATGATAACATTGAAGAGATAGATTCCATTAAAAATGTCTTTAACTCAATGCTTGATTCCATAGAACATCAATTCTATTATGACAGCCTAACCGGTCTTGAAAACAGAAGAAGGTTGACTGAAAGACTTGAAGAAAAAGCAAACGTGTTTTTAATGATCATAAATATCGATGCTTTTCAGGAGATAAATGATCTTTACGGCGATCCGGCCGGCGACATTATTTTAAAAGAGTTCGCTCTGTATTTACAAGAGATTATGCCGAAACATAACGGTCTTTACCGACTCCATTCGGACGAATTCGCCCATGTTTGCAATATGGGAATGAGTCTGCATGAATATAAAATATTCGCTTCGTTAATCAGCGAAAAAATCTCGCGTAAAAGCTTTACGATCAGCGAAACAAGTGAAGTGAGTTTAAGTGCGACGATGGGTATATCCCATGGTTCGGAATCATTGTTAATGAATGCGGACATAGCACTAAAACTTGCTAAAAAAAGTAAAAAGAATTTTCTGATATATGATGATTCAATGGCGATGGCAAAAGAATACGAGAAAAATTTTGAATGGACCAAACGCCTTAAAAGAGCGATAGAAGAAGATAAAATAGTTCCTGTTTTTCAGCCGATCGTCGATACAGTGACTCAAAAAATTGTTAAGTATGAAGCACTCATGCGTATGGTTGACCATAATGGCTCCTATATCGCACCGATTCATTTTTTAGACCTTGCCAAAAAGAATAAATTGTATCATCAGCTGACAAATATAATTGTAGAAAAAACATTGAAAATATTTAAGGACTTGCCGTATATTGTTTCGATCAATATTTCCGTTGAAGATATTATCAATAAAGATACCAACAATTTTATCCTGAAAAAATTGCAAGAATCCAATATGGGTTCGCAAATAGTTTTTGAAATTATCGAATCAGAAGGGATCGAAAACTTTGAACAGGTGCTGGAATTTATCGACAGCGTAAAACAATACGGAGCTAAAATCTCTATCGATGATTTCGGAACAGGATATTCTAACTTTGAATATCTTATGAAGCTCAAGGTCGATTACATAAAAATCGATGGCTCGATGATTAAAAACATCGATAGTGACGAAAATGCTAAAATGATTACGAAAACAATCGTTGATTTTGCCAAAAGCATGAACATTCAGACCGTCGCAGAGTTTGTACACTCCAAAAATGTTTACGAGAAAGTCAAGGATTTGGAAGTAGATTTTTCACAGGGGTATTATTTCGGAGAACCTGTCGCTACAGTTTAGGCAATCATTTTGTTTAGATCACCTCTATGGAGATTAACCTTCATCGGCGACAACCGCAAATCCGCACCCGTGTTCTCCGGCCCAAGCCGAGTGGAACAGTGCAGGAGATTTCAAAAAAATAGTGCTGAAGCGAGATTAATACCGATAAGTTAGATTAAAACGGTATGATCTGGGTTCACCGGGGTGAACCATGTGATCTAATACACCCGATCCTTCTGAAGCCAATTTAGATTCATAAAAATATTCAATGTCGTTGGTTTCTCGATTGAACACGTTATAGATATCCATACTTGCATCTAAATTTTTCGCGATGTGATAGCCTGCTTTTAGATTGACAAGTGTTGATGGTTCTGAACGTACTGAATTATCTTCAATCAATGCACGACTGCCGAAATAGCGCAAACGCATACCTCCGAACCAATCATTATAATCGTTGATTGAAATGCCTACTGAGACGACTTTTTCAATCGCTTCAGGAACATATTTTCCCCCTGTTATATCAGGATATTTATAGCGGGCTTGAGAGACTGCTACGTCTGCATCCAAAATAAACCAATCCGATGGAGTCCAATAGTTTGCCCATTCGATCCCCTGCCGTCGTGATTTTCCCGTCGGTTCCGTACCGCCCGTATCCCCTGCAAATACGAGTTCAGAATCGCTATCCATCATCCAAAAAGCCAAGGAAGTTTCTAACCCCGTAATCGAGCGGTTTTGAATACCGATTTCAGCTCCTTTGGTTCGCACTAGTGGAGTTGCGGGATTGCTTGAAGCACTAATTCCGCGCGCATCGTTGCTATGGAAACCGTACCCTCCGTTTAAAAAGAATTGAGTCTCTTCCCACGGTCCGAAAATAAAATTGAGTTTCGGGCTAGCGATTGAAGCGTATTTCGTGGCTGAGTTAGCACTATTAACATCACTTTCCACATTGAAACAGTACGTATCAAATCGAATTCCCGGAATCATACGAACCTTATCGCTGAGTGAGAGTTCATTTTGATAATAGAGGGCTGCAGTAGTGATTTTGACTTTATCCGAAGTCATTGTATTGAGCCAACTTCGACTTTTTGTATGATTGAGAGCAACATCAACGGAGTCATGTCTCACCTGTAATCCATAAGAAGCGATAGAATCCATTCCAAAAATTGATCCGACCCGAACTTGCCCGATATTTCCACCGGCGATGATACGGGACTCTTTTTGCTGGAACTGATCCCCATTGACGGGATCATTGAGAAAATAGGTAAAGTTTGAAAAAAGATCCAAGCCATAGTCAATAATATAGGCATTGGCTTTTGTTGTGACTCTATTATCGTGTCGTTCAAATTCTCCGCTTAGACTGTAACGGTGGGTGATTCCGCCATCACTCGGATCAAGCGATCCATAGCGCCCTATAACACCAGAATCGATGGCTCGTACGGGGACATGATTGGTGGCATCCCAATCCCCTTTGTACCCCATTGCGGTCACTTTATAGCGGTTTCTCCCTTCTTCTTTGGTGTAACTGACGATACCGTTGAATCGTTTATACCTTTCCGGATGTTCCCATGGCCCATCATTATAAAAATATTCCATTCCATACAGTAATGTTCCGCCCTTAAGTTCAAACGAATCGGCATTGAGCAACCGTTTGTGTCCGAAACTGCCTAACGAGAGACTAGCGATTCCTTGATCCATTGCATCCGCATAATTGATGTGTGCACTTCCTGTGGAAGCAAAATCTCCTTCTTCGGCATAGTAAGGACCTTTTTTATAGGTAATTTCTGAAATTAATTCCGGGATTAAGAAATTTAGATCGTTATACCCTTGACCGTGTGCGTGAGTCGGAAGATTGGTTGGCATACCATTGAGTGTTGTGTAAAAATCGGTTCCGTGATCGAGGCTGAATCCTCTAAGAAAGTATTGGTTTGCTTTCCCATCTCCGCTGTGCTGTGTGACGATAAGTCCCGGAACCGTCTCTAGCACTTCCGCAGGACGGAGAATCGGTCGATTAGAGAGTTGTTCTGCAGTTACGGTTCCTTCACTCGATGCATCCGTCTCAACAAAATCTATTGTTTGAGCTTTGACAGTGATTTTCGGTAATACTAAATCGTGAATACTTTGTTCACCTCCTGCGTAAACCGATACTGAATACAAGACATTGGCTAGTATGATAGAAACGTATAATTTTCTCATGTATCACTCCATGTTTTAATGAAGAGATTATTACGAGTTACAATAAAAGTGAATTGACATTCATATGTTCTTATATATAAATGGGACTAAAATTGTTATTTATGTCGTGGAAGTAAATAGAATAATAGGAAGAAACCAGGTTAGCTGAGAAAACTTAAAGTGATTGAAAATAAATAATAAAGGGAGTTTAAAGTTGGTGACCCCAACGAGATTCGAACTCGTATGGCCAGAATGAAAATCTGGAATCCTAACCATTAGATGATGGGGCCACATAAATGCGGTTGAAAAGTGGTGTCTCGTGATGGATTCGAACCATCGGCCCCCTCATTAAAAGTGAGATGCTCTACCGGCTGAGCTAACGAGACATGAAATAACAATAAACTGTTCCAGCACAATTTATGGACGGGAATTATAGCGGTTGTAACCTTTTTTGTCAATAGAATTTGAGTGAAAATGGAACTAATAGCGTATTTTTTCTCGTAAAGTGCTCAAGAGGGGAATTAACACGAGTCTTTGGGGAGTGTTTCATGATAAAATAATACTTTATAGAAGATATAGGGAACAGGAGAATATCATCGTGATGTATTACATTATCAAAATCGTCATTACCACTTTCTTGATAGTGTTGATTTCAGAGATTTCAAAAAGAAGCTCATTCATCGGTGCTCTGCTCGCTTCTATTCCGTTAATGTCGGTACTCGCAATGCTTTGGCTGTATGTCGATACGAAAGATGTTTCTAAAATCAGTATGCTCTCAACGAGTATTTTTTGGCTGGTACTGCCATCGTTAGCGTTATTCGTAACGCTCCCTTTTTTACTGAAGCAAGGGATAAATTTTTATCTGAGTCTTTCAGTCTCTATCATTGTAACGATGCTATGTTATTGGCTCATGGTGACGGTACTAAATCAATACGGCATTAAATTATAATAATACTATCAAATGAGGGGAGAGAATGATCAAATTCTTTTTTACAGTGTGGATGATGGTGGCTGCGGGGAGCGCTGCGCCGATTCAAACGGATGAGCAGTTTAAAACCGCCGTTGCATCGATGGGGACAGAGAATAAGTTGGTGTTGATGATCTATACCACGGATGATTGTCCCGAATGTGCGTATATGAAACAAAAAGTGTTTCACGATAAAGCGGTTGAGGCGTATATGAAGCGTAACTTCGTCGTGATAGAAAAAAATGTCCATAAAAGCAAACTCCCTGACGGATATGATTTCTTCGGGATTCCGACGATGTTTTTTATCGACAAAGCGGGGAATAAAAAAGAGACGATTGTGGGGAGTAAACGCGCACAACCGTTTTTGACTGAACTGCACCGCATTCGGGGGATTCAATGAAAAAAGCGGTGATGGCTCTTTTGGTAGGAATGTCACTGAGTGCGTACGATGCCGCCCATCTGAAAAAAGCGCTGGAGGATAAAGAGTGCGTCGGATGTGACCTGCGCGGGGCAAATCTCAGCCAAAACGATTTTAGCGGAGGCGATTTTCACGGCAGTGATCTCAGCGGTGCGGATTTGCATGAGAGTCTTTTCGAGATGGGAGATTTCAGCGATTGCAATCTCAGCGGGGCAAATGCGCAAAAAGCTCTTTTTTGGAAAGGGACGATGCAAAGAGCGGATTTGACCGGTATCCATGCCCAAGGGGCCAATTTTAAAGGGGTTCATCTGGAACAAAGCACTTTGAATTCTGCGGATCTTCGCTCAACCAAGAGCTGGAAAGCCAATTTTACGGACGCACATTTTGCGAAAACGGATTTTACCGATGCGGAGCTGGGGGATGCAAAGTTTATCCGAAACGATCTGCGCTCCGTTAAAATGAAAGACACTTTATTATGGCAAACCCGTTTCAGCGATGTCGTCATGAGCAAAGCCCAATGCGTGCATGCCAAAAAAGAAGAGGCTGTTTTGGGTGCACATGTTTCGTGCCGGTAAAAGGGTTATAATTATCGTATGAATGTATGGTCGTTTGATTTTCCATGGGCATTTTTACTGCTGATACCACTGCTCTATTGTCTGTATAAATGCAAAATCACTCCAAATCCCCGCTATTTTCCTCACTTGCATTTTTTTGGTGCAGTCGGAAAATGGCGCAATCTCGAATGGCTGCTCAAGGCTCTGGCCGTTATGCTGATGGTGGGGGCATTGGCAACTCCCGTGGTTGTAGACTTCTCCGATCCGCGCAATCGCAACGGGATCGATATGGTGCTCGCCCTCGATGGGAGCGGATCGATGAATGCATCCGGTTTTGCCGATGCCGGGTCTCGTGAGAGCCGGTTTGAAATCGTCCAAAAAATCGCCTCTGATTTCGTGATGAAGCGCCTCGAAGACAATGTCGGAGTCGTATTGTTCGGAGATTTCGCTTTTATAGCGACTCCCGTGACGTATGAAAAAGAGATTATCGCCGAAATGATCGGATATTTAAATCACGGAATGGCAGGGCAGAATACGGCGATCGGTGAAGGGATAGCCCAATCCGTACGCGCACTGCGCGATTCCAAGGCACGCAGTAAAGTGATTATCCTCCTAACTGACGGAGAGAACAACAGCGGTTCGATCTCTCCCAAAGAGGCGGTTAAGATGGTGCAGAGAGCCGGGATAAAGCTCTATACGATCGGAATCGGAAAACCGGGAGAGTTTGATAATGCACTTTTGAAGCAACTGGCTGCGGATGGGGGCGGGAAATTTTTTGCCGCTACGAATCAAAAAGAGTTGAAGGCGGTGTACGATGAGATCAATACACTCGAGCGTTCATCGATTAAAAGCAAACAGCATACTTTTTTTACCCACTATTATCAGTGGCTTCTGGCTCCTGCCCTGATGATTGTGCTGATATTGATGTGGAGAAGGAGGGTGTGGGTATGAGTTTTCTTTCCCCCTTCTGGCTGATCGCTTTTGTTTTGGTTTTAGGGTATCTGTGGATGGCGCGGCGTAAGAGTTGGAACATGCAAGTATGGCTGCTGGTTTCGATGAGCTTTATGATCCTCTCCCTGGCCCGTCCGGTGATTTCACAAAAGCCGGTTACGGTGGATGAAGCGGGTTCCGATGTGATTATGGCGGTGGATTTGTCGTATTCGATGCGGGGGACGGATATTTCTCCCAGCCGTCTGGAAGCTGCAAAAAGATTGCTGAAGGAAGTAGTGCACAGCGATCACCGCGATCGTTTCGGTGTGATAGGGTTTACGACCAGTGCGATCGTCCTTTCTCCTTTGACAAAGGATACGGAGCTTCTCGAACATTTGTTTAACTCTCTGGACGAATCGCAGATCATTACCAAAGGGACCGATGTGATGAGCGCGCTGGAGCTGGCGCGAAAAATGTCCCATGCCGCCCGTCCGATCGTGATTCTGCTCACCGACGGTGGAGATGACAGCTCCTATCTCAAAGAAGCGGAGTTTATCCGCGACAACAACTTGGCGGTGAGTGTCGTGATGCTTGCTACCCATGAGGGGAGTACGCTTCCGATGCCGGATGGGTCGTTTCTCAAAGACGAAGCGGGCCATATCGTGGTCAGTGCCCGCAATGACGCGATTGAAGCGCTTATTCATGAGGGGAGAATGATCCAGGGTCAAGACAGTGATGCGGTGCGTACGCTTATCGATGATGCCCGTCAGGAGGATTTTGCAGGGAGTACGTCGGTGATGCGGTATCAGGAACTGTTTTACATTCCGCTCTTTATTGCCTTGCTCGCTTTCATCGCCGCCTTTACCTCTATCGGCGAGAGAGTGTCGCGGGCATTGGTTCCCTTGGCAGCACTGATCGGATTGTCGGCGCATGGGGGCGTTTTGGATTTCGGCTATCTTTATTTGGCGAAACAAAATTATCTGCACGGGAACTTTGAACGCTCAGCTGATCTGTATCGCCATGTCGAAGGGGATAAGGCCCGTTATAACCGTGCCAATGCGCTCTATAAAGATGGGAAATATCAGGAGGCATTGAGCCTTTATCACTCGATCCGTTCGGACGATAAACAGTTTAAAGCCAATGTTTTTTACAATATGGGTAATTGTCATATCCGTCTTCAGGAGTTTGCCCAGGCACGAGAAGCGTATCTGAAATCGTTGACACTGCGCTATACGAAAGCCGCGGATCAGAACCTCTATGCGATTGAGGATGTGCAGGAACAAAAAAGCCTCAGTGTCCGTAAAGAGAAAAAAGATAATTTTTCTGCCGATGAGAACAAACCTACGGGAGAGAAAAAAACCTCGAAAGAGGGGGGCGGATCGAACATGAAAACCGATACGGCATCCGGAGGCGGGGGAGATGAGGGGAAAAAGACCGACAGTGACCCTCGTTTTTCAATGTCGCAAGGGAAGGCAAAACTCAGTTCCCGCCAATATGAGTTGATTAATCAAAGGAGTGTGCATGAGACGAAGCCTTGGTAGGGTTGTGATCCTAATCCTCTTATTTCCTCTGTACGTATGGGCAGAGGCATACCATTGGCAGCTTGTCGAATCTCCTAAATCGCTTCGTGTGGGACAAAGTGCCCTTGCCCGATATGAATGTCTTTTTGATGGAAGTGCGACCGAATATTCGATCAAGTTGAATCTAAAAGAAAATACAGACTATGCTATAAGCATCTTGCGGGAACAAGACCGAGTTGTCAAAGGGAAGAGAATAAACTCGTTTGAACTCATCATCACCCCTAAAAGAAGCGGTTCCATTGAAGTCAATTTGGATGGGACAGTAGAATATGTTCCTCCCGGAGCAATTGATTATAATGCCCATCTTGGGCGTGATAACATCAGTAAAGAGGATATTGTCGAAACAAAGACGCATCTTCCCTCTTTCAAGCTGATTGCCCAGTCAAACAGTGCGGCATTGATCGGAAATATTACACTTGAAGCTCGTATGGATCATACAAGTGTCCGTGCTTACGAGCCTCTGCATCTGAGTCTGTTTATCAAAGGTTCAGGAAACTTGGATCAGTTCGTCCCGTATGAACTCAATATCAGTGGAGTGAAGGTATTTGCCGAACCGCCTCAAAAATCACTCTCTCCTTCAAAAGACGGCTATTCGGGTGAGGTACGACAAGAGTTTGCTCTGGTCGCAGAAAAGCCGTATACGATACCGTCACTGCGTCTAAGTGTGTTCGATACGGTACACAATCGGATGAAAATGCTGCAAAGCGCTCCGTTACAGGTAGAAGTGAGCGAGGGGTATGATATCTCCTCTTTGCTCGATGCTCCCGATCTGACCGATACGTCGACACTAAAACGGTACGCCTTTTATACTATGCTGATTGCTTTCGGGGTTCTCCTCGGAGAGATTGCAAGACGCCTTTGGAAACATCGGCCGCGCCGAAAAACGGCTCAGTTTTGGGAAAAAGCCGGAAATACGAAAGAACTGGTATTGATGTTGGCTCTGAGCGGAGATAAGCGCTATGATGTGATTATCAATGCACTTGAATCAAATACGATCGGTTTAAGCGAAGCCAAAAAGAAATTAAGTACACTCACAATAGAAAAAGAGGTAAATTAACAATGACAGATATTATTAATCAAATACGCTCCGAAATGGCCAAAGTCGTTGTCGGTCAGGAAAAGATGATTGACGGATTGTTGATCGGATTATTGTGTGACGGACATATCCTCATCGAGGGGATTCCGGGACTGGCAAAAACGACGACGGTCAAAGCACTCTCTTCGGCTTTGGGACTCGGATTTAAGCGGGTACAGTTTACCCCTGATTTGCTGCCGAGCGATATTTTGGGGGCTGAGGTGTATGATCCGAAAAACAATGCGTTCAAAATTAAAAAAGGGCCTATTTTTACGAACCTCCTCCTCGCCGATGAGATCAACCGTGCCCCCGCGAAAGTACAGTCCGCACTGCTCGAAGTGATGCAGGAACGTCAGGTGACGCTTGGGGATGAGAGTTTCAAGCTCTCCCCTCCGTTTCTCGTTATGGCGACGCAGAATCCGATCGAAAACGAGGGGGTTTATCCCCTCCCTGAAGCGCAGCTGGATCGTTTTATGCTCAAAATTACGGTCGGTTACAACAGTGCCGAAGAGGAACTCTTTATTGCCCGCCGTGTTGCCTCATCGACTGCGGAAGCGATTAATGCCGTCATTGATTTGGATACGCTCACTATCCTCAAGGAGAAGGTCAAAACGATCCATATCGATGAAGAGGTGGAACGCTATATGATTACGCTCGTCAGCGCAACGCGTGAACCGGAAAAATTCGGACTCGGATCAATCAAACGCTATCTGCAGTTCGGTGCCAGCCCACGTGTCAGTATCGATATGTTCAAAGCGGTACGTGCCGTAGCCTTTTTGCGGGGGAAAACATTCGTTACACCGGGTGATATCGCCTCGATCATTAAAGAGCTGATGCGTCACCGTATCGTACTGAGCTACGAAGCGGAAGCGGAGGGGATTGCAATCGACGATTTGATCGAGCAGATCATCAAAGCGGTACCGATACCTTAACCGATGAAAAATACTCGCCACATTCTCCTCAAAGCCCGACGCCAGATTATCGGCGATCGTATCGGTAACAACCCTTCCATGTTCCGTGGCGAAGGGTATGACTTTATCGAACTGCGCGAATATGTCAGCGGAGACGATACCCGTCATATCGACTGGAATATCACCGCAAAGATGCAGCGTCCGTTTGTGAAAGTATTCAGAGAAGAGCGGGAACTATCTGTCGTTACAGTTGCAATGCTGGGGGGAAGCCTCCATTTCGGGCACGAGCAGTTCAAGATCGAATCCCTTGCGGAAGCGGTAGCGTTGATCGGCTATTCGGCACTCGCCAACGGAGATTTGTTTACCCATATCAATTTTTCCGAAACGCTGCGGGATGAGGTGCGGGCGAGCAAAAAGCGCTTCGCCGTCGCGCAAAGCGTTGAAACGATTTTAGGCTCGGAACTGCTCCACCATCATGCCGATTACAATGTTATGGCAACGACCCTTTATCGACGGCTGAAACGGCGTTCCCTGATCGTCGTGCTCGGCGATTTTTTCGAGATTCCCGATTTGCGGCTGTTGGCGAAAAAACATGAAGTTGTCGCCATCGTGGTGAGAGATCGTTTTGAAGAGAAACCGGAACCGATGGGGTTTAGCGCATTGATCGACCCGGAAAGCGGAGCGGTCTTGGAGGGGGATTTCAATGCCCGGAGCGTTCGTAAATATCATGAGCGGGTCCGCGAACACGATGCCGCGTTATTCGATCGTCTACGACGTGATGGGATCAGAGCGACCAAACTGTACACGGACGGATCGGCTTCGGTAACCCTTCGCCGTTTATTTGAGGGAAGAGTATGATGTATTTATTCTGCTCGCTTTGCGAACTAGCTTCAGAACCACAGCGGCCAGCGAAGCCGATTAGGCTTTGCTCGAGAGGCGTACAATAATGGCTCAGATGGCAGATATTCCGGTGAATGATATCGCACCGCTGGTCGAGATACATGATTACACGATTTACCTCTTTGCAGGGAGTATTACAATCGGCATCGTCGTATCACTCTCTCTTGTTTTTTTCATCCTCAAAAAATTACGCAACCGACGCCTCAGCGAACGCCATAAAGCGTATAAGGCGCTGGAATCGATCAGTTTGAGCGAGCCGAAATCTGCGGCGTATGCGATCAGCCGCATCGGGTATTTCTTTTCGAATGATAATGAACGGACCCATCAGGCCTATCATAATCTTTTTGAACGTTTGGCCCCGTACAAATATGCTCCCGTAGTGGATGCCATCGATGAGGAGACTCTGGGGTATTACCGCCTTTATCTAGAGATCATTGATGTTTGAGGACGTCTATTTCCAGTTTCCGAAACTGGGATTTCTTGTTTTCTTTTTTTTGGCGTGTGAAGCGCTCTGTCCGCTGCGCTCCAACCCTCTCTATTTTCCCAGAACGGCAATGTTCAGCGATGTGGGAGTAAAACCTCCGATATGGATATGGATAGCCAAATGGGGGATGATTTCACTGTTGATCGTAGCGTTGATGTCACCCGTACGTGATCTGCAAATGCCCCGCCACGGCGGCGGATGGGATATACTTATAGTCCTCGATCCCTCAATCAATAAACCTGAAGTGCGTGCCGAAATCGCCTCTTTTATCGATCGTCGTCCGGATGAGCGAATCGCATTGTGGATCCCTCCGGACACGGTAGTTCCGATGACGTATGAGCATGATGTGCTCAAATCTATTCTGATGCAGACACCGATACATGATCTCTCCGAATCGGTTCAACGAACCATCGGCCGTTTTTTCGCTACATCCGGGGAGGGGAGAGGATTGGCCGTTATTGTTTCAGATACTCCCGATGCATTCGTTAAATCACTCCCCTCAGGAGTCCAAACGGCATTTGTCTCTCCTCTCAAAGATCGCCATTGGATCGATACGCTAAGCCGTAAATATCCTTCGTATAAGGTTCAGGAGACACACCGATATTTTGAGTATTACTATATCTATCCTCTTTTTTTAGCCTTTTTATTTCTGCTGGCGTATCTGTACGGACGGAATCAAAAGGGGATAAAATGACCTTTTTGCACAGTGAATTTTTCTTTTGGATGCTGCCGGGTGTTATCGTACTTTTTTATTTTTGGCAGACCCAAAAAGCTCCTCAATCCGCCCCTTTTAGCGAAAAGACACTGGCTCAGCTCAGAGCGCCTGAAATTACGATGGGGCTTCGCGGACGCAATACTTTGTTTTTGATTGCTTCTATTTTACTGATAATCGCGATGGCACAGCCTGTGATACTGGATGAGGATGCAATAGGAGAGGGGAGCGCCGATGTCGTGATGGCGCTGAACCTCTCAAAAAAATCACGTGAGGCGTTCGAAGCGGAGAAAGCCTCTGCGATTGATACGGTTCGTCATCTGCGGGGAGAAAATATCGCTTTGGTCGGATACGATACGCAACTGTACCGGATATCGCCTCATAGCACCGATACGGATATGCTGGTAACTCTGATTGAAGGGCTGGATGCAGATGTCATGGTTCGCGACGAGAGTAACAGGGCTATAGTCGGGAAACTGGGTTCAAAGGATGTAAAAGTACTCATCGGCGACCCGCTTACGGAAGTGAATACGCCGTTTTCAGAAGTTACGGAGAAAATAGAAAAAATAAAAAAATCTCAACGCCTCTATGCGCATGTCCCTCTCTTTACCTATCCGCTCGGATTGGCGATGCTGCTGATATGGATCGCCCTCTCCTCTATGAGCAAACGGCTGAGTGTCCCCCTTGTCGCAGTGTTATTTATGGTATCGATCGGTGAGGCCCCCTCGAGGGCGGGAATGTTGGATTTTCGAATGTTGCGGGAGGGATACAGCGCGTATGAGCAGGAAGAGTATCGCCGAAGTGCCGAATATTTCAAACGCTATCAAACAATCCACGACTCGCCTGAAATACGATACAACCTCGCAAATGCCCTCTACAAAGCCGGTGAGTACCAAAAAGCGTGCTACTGGTATCGGCATGTATACACAAACAATCGGTTATTGGCACAAAGAACAGCCTATAATCTCAGTGTGTGTGAACAGCACATAGCGCATGATTTACATGATACGGCAGAGATGAAATCGGAGAGTCTCAGTGAAGAATTATTGGAAGATACGGCTCATACACCGATAAAACCGGCGGGTGAAAAAGTGAAAACCAGACTCTATTCGATGTGATTCACGAAAAGATTTCGTAGAGCTTATTCGCCCCCTTCATCTCTTTGCGCAACTCGGTATAGTCTTCATTTTTAAGGGCAGTTTTGAGGGTGTGCAGCTCTCTTTCGAATAACTCGACCGCTTCCAGGACATTGTCACGGTTTTGACGGAAAATATCTTCCCACATTGCAGGTGAACTTTTTGCCAAACGGCTCATGGAACGGAATCCCCCGGCAGCGAGGGTTAGGATATTCTCTTTTTCCTCTTGGGCTAACACGGTGTTGGCAAGTGCATAAGAGATGACGTGGGGCATATGGCTGATAAATGCCGCATGTCGATCGTGCTGCGCCGCACCCATAGTATGCACCTGCATCCCGATAGAGCGGAAAATACGCAATGCGATGTCGCGTTGAGCGGCGCCGCTGTGTTCGAGGTCACACAATACGACAACTTTATCGGCATAGAGCCCTTCGAGAGCAGCATTGGGACCGAATTGCTCAGTTCCCGTCATCGGATGTGCCGGAATAAAGTTTTCACGTATGCAAGGGGGAACCGCATCGACGATAGGGGCCTTGGTACTTCCCAAATCGATCAGCGTTTTATCGCTTCCCTCAAGATCGGTACACTCATTCAAGAGTGTGATAACGCCGTTGACCGGAACAGCTAGGAAGATAACATCGCACTCTTCTTTGAGTTTGGAAAATGGGACGATAGCCTGCACTAATCCGCGCGCCAACGCAATGCGCTGGTGCTCTTCATTGTGGTCGCTTCCGACAATTGAGGTGACAAAAGAGATATGCTTGAGGGCCAAAGCCATCGATCCCCCCATCAATCCCAACCCGACTATCCCTATTCGCATTCGTTTCCTTTTAGCTTAATTAGCGCTATTTTAGCCGCTTTAAGTTTAATTTACGGAACATTAATCATGTAAGTGATAGAATGAGAGACTATTTTAACGCAACGGAAATCTTGGCTTGAAAACAATTACCCTCTCATTGATAGTCGCAAGCGCGTTGGCGCATGCATCTACGCAAAATGTCCAATCGATTCAGTATGACGGCATGGTCCATATATCCGAGGCGGTTGCTAAACGTCTCAATGAAGTCAAAATCGGAGCTCCTTTGGACGCGGTTGCAGTTGACAAGACAATTAAAAACTTCTTCGATCAAGGGTATTTTGAAGATATTTGGGCAGAAGAGAACGACGGAAAAGTGACGTTCCATTTCAAAGAGAAACCGATCATTTCTAAAATCGAGCTCAAAGGGTACAAAGAGAACGATGAAGAGGCTAAAAAGACACTCTTGCAGATCGAGAAGGGGGCTTTATACGATGAAAAACGGCTTGAAAGCGCAAAAAAACGGATTATCGATGCGTTAAGTCAAGACGGAAAAATCGATTCAGTCGTCGAGATTGATACGACTAAACTCGATAACGGGAGTATGCAGGTTACGTTTATTGTCAATGAAGGGGAAGAGATCATTATCAAAAAAGTTCACTATGCGGGAGTCGTTACCCAAGACAGTGATGAATTTAACAGTATGATCGCCAATAAAGAGCACCAATTCATGGGTTGGATGTGGGGACGCAATGACGGTAAAATGAAACTCAGCGAGCTGCAATACGATCCGTTGCGTATCCGCGATTTTTACATGCAGCGCGGATTTTTGGATGCGAAAGTGGACGAACCGTTTGTTCAGGTCGATTTTGACCACTATACGGCCCAAATGGATTACACCATTTTCGAAGGGGATGTTTACCGTGTCAGCGATATTCTTGTTTTTCAAGACACTCCGGTGATTGCGGATAAAGATATATTGAGCGTTATCAGTCTCGAAAAAAACAAGCCGTTTAACATTAAAACATTCCGAGACGATGCGGATCGGATTAAAACCAAAATCGCCGATTTGGGATATGCATATGTGCAGGTATTGCCTGATTTGAAAAAAGACAAAGAGGGTAAAAGCGTTGATGTCGTCTATCGCATCGTTCCGGGTAAAAAAGTTCATATCCGTAATGTGGTTGTTTCAGGAAATAGCCGTACATTAGACCGTGTAGTACGCCGTGAACTTTTCTTGGCACCGGGCGATTTGTATAGCCTTACCAATCTCAAAGATTCCCGTAATGCGATCGGGCGAACCGGATATTTCGAGAGCAATACGATTGAAGAGAAGCGGATTGACGATGAGTCGATGGATTTGATCGTTCAGACCAAAGAGGCACCGACCGGAAATATCCAGTTGGGTGGAGGATACGGAAGCTTCGGCGGTATCTTGATGAGTGTTGCGGTGAGTGACCGTAATATTTTCGGTTCGGGGATCAACGTCGGGGTAAACCTTGAAAAATCTCAACGGACACAAAACTATTCATTTAATGTTTCAAATCCCCGTCTAAACGACAGCGATTTCAGCGGTAATTTCTCGGTTAGTAAAACATCAACCAAATACAGCAGTTATACGATCAATTCCAATGGACTCAGTATCGGTACAGGACATCGCTTTAGTCGATATATAACCGGATATTTAGGGTACAACTACTCCCAAAACAGCTATACCGATGTCAATAATACGGGGATCACTACGACTACAACAACAATAGATCCCCGTTATTATGCGAACTATACCAAAAGTTCAGCCTCGGTTTCGGCTACGTTTGATAACACTGACGATTACTATATTCCGCGCGAAGGGATGGTGGTCTCTCAGAGTTTTGAAAAAGCGGGATTGGGTGGAGATACCGATTTTTGGAAAAGTAAAACCAGTTTCGGTATATACCGAGGGCTTCAAAAATTGACCGATTTTGACTTGATTTTACGCTACAAAGCCCGCTTTAATTATGTGAAAAACAGCGGAAGCCAAGATACAGATTTGCCAATCGGAGAAAAATATTATATGGGGGGGATCGGTTCGGTTCGCGGATATCAAAGCTATTCCCTTTCTCCGACACAAGGGTTGGATATCAATAATAAACCGTTTAAAATCGGCGGAACCCAAACGTTCTCGAATAATCTTGAATTCAGTTTCCCACTTGTTCCTGAGGCGAAGATGCGGGCAGCCGCTTTTGTCGATTACGGGATGATCGGAGACAGCAGCCTAACTGAAATCAAACGGGGAGGTTATGGGGTGTCTTTAGAGTGGTTTAGCCCAGTAGGACCGTTACAGCTCGTATTCGCCAATCCAATCGGGAATAAAGCGGGTGATAACGTCACCCACTTTGAATTTACCATCGGACAACGATTCTAACACTATTTACTGCTATAACGTCATCGGAGCAAAGCCCCGATGACTACGCTAACGCTAAGTTTACTTCGGCAGTAGGCCCAAAATCACTTGTGATTGTATGAAGTCACTCGCTCTATAACCTAATCAAACACAACCGTCAGATTTTTTGGAAGAATGATATTTTTCAGCTGTTCTCTGGCTAAATAGAGATTATCTCCCTGAACATGCACTATCCCTTTCTCATAACTAACGCTTACAGACGATGCATTGACACGGCTAGCCATGAGGATATGAGAGAGGCGAAGAATGGCTGAGAGGGCATCTACGGTCGCATTATCGGGTAAAAGAGAACCATACCCCTCTTTTGCTATTAATGAGGAAGAGGAATGCCCTTTTTTAAACAACAGAAGATGAGATATTAGGACAATCTGCGAATGGCTTAATGCATAGTCCAATGCATTCATTGCCAAGTAGTGGCTGTGGCGCTGATACGCATAATAGCGGACTCCGACTCCGATAGAGAGCAATTTTGCCGCAATGACCAGTTCATATTGATAGATCGGATTGATATTCAATGGGGATGCAAGGAGTTCAAAAAGACGTTTGGATAAATGGGCGCATTGTAAACCGTGATTACTATGGATCGCATAGGTATCGAGCAGATAGCGGACACTCGGATTGTAATTGGCAGGGAACATGTCTCCCGAATTGCGGAGCAAATCGCTCAAAAATACCCCTTCACGTACTCCGACACCGCTGCAAACGAGTTGTGTGGTACACGTATGCCGGATTATACGCTCAAGGATCAATACGCCGGGTTTTATCGTATCAAAACGATCGGGCTTGATATAAAGTGAGCGAAGTTTCTTGGCCCCTGCCTCTAGAATTTGTCCGGTAAATCCTAAAAAGCGAGTGTCATCGGTACTGAATCCATGCAGTTTTCTCAAAGGATAATTTTCTTTTTTCATTAATGCACGGGTAATGGCCCGAAACGTTCCGCCGATTCCGATAAGAGTGTCTGCATTGAATTGAGGGAGCTGTTTAAGGGCTTCATCAATATAGGCGATTGCGCCTGGGATATTGTTTTGGTCAAAGAAGAGCTCTTTTATTCGAACCGTACCGATATTCAAGGAAAAGAGAGTCTCGACTTTACCGTTTCGAAGCAGAGCAAACTCACTCGATCCGCCTCCGACATCGACGGTGAGGGCATCCATCCGAGGCAGAAGATTCGCACAGGCGATCCCACCGAAATACGCTTCTTTTTCCCCTGAGATTACTTTGATGGAAAGATTGTGTTCACGTTGTATGCGGGAGAGAAATACGGAAGCATTGGGAGCATCACGCAAGGCAGAGGTTGCGACGCATAAAATTTTTCGTGCGTCAAAAGAACGGGCGATAGATAAAAATTCACCAATAGCTTTGGCCGTGCGGTCCATCGCCTCTTCTTGGAGAAAGCCGTTGTTAATATAGGCATGTTCGCTTATACGAACGGAACTTTTAACCTCATGAAGAATATGAAAAGCAAAACGGCTGGTCTTTTGAAATACCGCCAGGCGCATGGAATTGCTTCCTATGTCGATAACGGCGGTACATTTCGCCATATTACTCCTCTTCCTCTTGCAATTGCTTATGCTTATAGAGGAGTTCTTGCATAGTCTCTACATTATCCTTATCGGGGATAATACAATCAACAGGACATACTGCGATACAAGCAGGCTCATCGTAGGTTCCTACACATTCGGTACAACGGTCAGGATCGATGATATAAATCGGATCGCCCTCTTCAATCGCATCCATCGGGCACTCTTCACGGCATGCATCACATGCAATACATTCATCGACTATTAGTAATGGCATAGGTTAAACCCTCGATTAGTTTTCGTTTATGCGCGATTTATAGCGAAACGAACCTTTGAGCATTTTTAAACCTTTGAGATTTTACGTTGCGGAAGGACACAACACAGTTTCGAAGGGAGGACAAGTCGGGCACATGACCCGTCAACTCCGTCCTCACGATTGGTCAGGGTGATTTGCGCTCCGATGGCTTCAGCGGCACTTTTAGCTAAAAAGAGGCCGAGCCCAACCCCTGATTTATTCCCCTGCCGCTTAAACGGCGCAAAAAGATCCACGCTTTCATCGATTCCGCACCCTTCATCAATGACTTCAATGACGATTCCGACATCGTTGAGATAACTTTGAAAGAGGATGATTTTCCCCTCAGGAGTAAATTTCAGGGCATTTTGCAAGAAATTTTGGAGGATTTGATTAAGCAGGGTTACTTGAAGAACTGCCATAAACGAATCCGGCGTAAAATGGGTTTTAAGGGTTTTGTTTTCACTGTCTGCCAGCAAAGCGAAATCTCCTTCCCATTTTTTGAGTATCTGAATAATATCGGCTTCGACGGGAATTTCGAGTTGAGCCCCTTCCTGACGGCCGATATTCAAAATATTGGCGACAATTTTATTCATCTCATCGACACTTTTATTGGTAATGCGGATCGCTTCGATATACTCTTCGGGTGAGCGCTTTTTGATCAGGGTAACCTGATTTTTAAGTTTGATAACCGCCAACGGGGTTTTAAGCTCATGAGCCGCACCGATAAAGAGCTCTTTTTGATATTTCACAAAGTTTTGGATACGTGCCATCAGACGATTAAGCGTTTCGCCCAGAGGTTCGAACTCATCAGGGAGCTGCTCAACTTTGATCGGTCGGATCAGATGCTCGTTCATATTGGCTAAACGTCGGCTAAGTGCGGTAATCGGGGCAATCAGCATTTTTGAAAAGGCGATTGCATAGAGGATAATGACAACAAAACCGACTGCATTGATTATGAAAATGGAATTGAGAATTTTAGCCAAGAGCCGTTTTGTCGGCGTTATATCCCGGCTTACTTTGAGATAGGATGAGTGTTCAAAATCAAACGGATAGACCAATGTCAAGGTTGTTGTTTTATCTTTATGGAGCGTTTCATAAAAATCGAGATGTTCTACTTGCGATTTGAGAGTTACGAGTTCGACACTTAATCCCATGAGTGCGTCCGCATTGTTTTGCTGAGAGGATAAAAGAGATTTATAGGCAGAAATATTTTCGGCATACGTGATTAATTCGGCTTGTTTCTCATCGTAAATAGATTGTTTGATAAACAGATATAAAAAAGAGGAAAACAGGATAACCAATGCCGCCGAAGCGACAATGAGTTGGAAGAGAAAGCGTCGTCTTATACTTCTTTTGGAAAACAAAAGCGGTATCCACGGCGACGTACCGTCTCGATGGTTGTAATACCGAGAGGTTTATCCATTTTTTGACGGATTTGGTTGATTGCAACCTCGATAACATTCGGAGTAACGAGTTCAGGCTCTTCCCAAATCGCATCAAGCAATTGCTCTTTTGAAACGATTTGGTCACGGTGACGTGCAAGATGAGTCAATACTTCAAAAGGTTTCCCTTTGAGCTCGATCTCTTTTTCTTTATAGATGATTTTTTCCTCTTCAGGATTGATTGTCAAATCATCGATCTCGATGATGTTGCTGCCGCCGAAACGCAAACGTGCTTCGACACGGGCAACAAGTACGTCAAAATCGAACGGTTTACGGATGTAATCATCAGCACCGGCGCGAAGCGCTTCAATTTCACTTTCGTTATCATCACGCGCAGAAAGAACGACGATTACGGTTTTAGGGGTGTTGGTTTTAATGTCAGGGATTATATCGATGCTATTGCCATCCGGCAGCATCCAATCCATCAAGATCAAGTCATAGTTACGGATATCGAGATAGTACTCTCCGTCTTTCAAAGTCTCGACGACATCGCTTTGGTAACCGAACTCTTTTAGCCCTTCTGCGAGGGTTTTGTTGAGGGTTACTTCATCTTCAATGATCAGAATGCGCATTCACGCTCCTCGGTGCGAAATTTTCCGGAAATGATACCACAATTTTAGGAAAATTTAAACTATTTTTCAATTTATTTTAAATATTGGAATTTTTAAAAACGAAAATAGTGCTTCTCGGAGAGAAATTTCCTCTCATGCAAAGAGAGGAAAAGAATTTATTTTGCAGGATTCGGGATGATTTTGATTTCGACGCGACGGTTGGCTTCACGTCCGGCCGGAGTATCGTTTGTCGCTATCGGTTTGCTTTCGCCGTATCCGACGGGACTGAGACGTGTGCTTTCTACCCCTCTGTTGATGAGCGCCGTTGTAACGCTTTGAGCGCGCAGTTCGGAGAGTTTAAGATTGTCCGCATCGCTTCCGACATTGTCAGTATGCCCTTGGACCTCAATTTTGGTTTCAGGATATTTGATCATGACATTGGCAATATCATCCAAGACTGGATTAAAGTTAGGCTTGATTACTGCTTTGCCCGTATCAAAGGTAATGCCGCCCGGCATATTGAGGTTGATCGTATCGCCTTGACGTTGTACCGCTACGCCGCTTCCTTTGAGCTCTTTATTAAGTTCCTCTTGCTGTTTGTCCATATAATACCCGATTCCTCCTCCGGCCGCCGCGCCGATAGCACCTCCGATGAGGATCCGTTTGGCACTGTGATTACCTGTAGCCGCTCCGGCAGCCACACCGACAAGCCCTCCGATAAGTGCACCGCTTTGTGTTTTAGAAAGACCGGTTTGGGTTTCAGCACATCCGATAAATAAGAGTCCTGCTGTTAAAAGTGATAAGACGTTACGTGTCATGGTTGTTCCTTTATCTGGGTAAGAGTTTTATAGAGGGATTATATCGTGCAAACGTGAATCAATTGTTGACGCGGTGAGGGTTAATAGTGTGTTGCGTGTTGTACGCCAACACTGCAATTGGGGAGAATTGTCGGTTTTCGTATGGTTAATAAAAGCTCTTTTATCAGAGGAAAGTGTTCTTTGAGCGTCGCGTTCAGAACTTCGAGGGCGGTTTCGATAAGTTCAAACCGCTCTTTGTGCATTGTCGTTTCAATCATTTCCGCCACTTCGGCATAATTGATAAAATGACCCTCAGAATAAGGGTAGTCGATTATGCAATCGATGTGAACTTTTTGAGCTGTTGTGCGCTCATGTTCGAGGATCCCGATGATAGTGTCAAAGGTAAGGTTCTCGATCAGGATTTTCATGCAACCCGTTTCTCTTCCCCTTGGAAAAGACGGATGAAATTCGGGATGTGTTTGTAAAATAAAATAAAGGCGATGAACAGTACCGGCGCATGGAACATAGCAGGGTAAAGGACGAAAGACGCTATCACGAGGGCTAAGAGTCCGAGCATCGATGAAAGAGATGAAATACGGATCGTTTTAGCCGCAACTCCCCATACGACAAGAGCGATGAGGGTTGGAATCGGAAGCATGACCATCATGACTCCCATTCCGGTTGCAACCCCTTTGCCCCCTTCGAACCACAAATAAGGGCTGAAACAGTGACCGATGACGGCAAGAACGGCAACAAGCCATTGGACACTCTCATCCATTCCGTAATATTTTGCGGCGAGGACAACGGCGATTCCTTTGAGTGCATCGAGAGCGAGCGTTGCGGCACCGAGTTTTTTAGCCAATGACGGATTGGTCTCTTTGACGACACGAAGAACGTTCGTTGCACCGATGCTTTGAGAACCCGATTCTTTGACGTTGACTCCGGCAAACACTTTTGCGAGAATCAGTCCGAACGGGATACCTCCGAGCAGGTAGGCGATTAGGTAAAACTGAACATTGTGATTAAATAAAAAATCCATTAGGTTCCTTTTTGGGATAAACAAGTCGATATTATAATTCACCGATGGTTACAACTGCCTAAAAAAGTGCTTAAGAAAGTTTTCCCTTCAAGGAGTGGGCGATATGAGTTTGGTTATAATAACAGCTTTACCGAATAGAGAAGGAATACGGGTTTGAATACCGAAGAATTAAAACAAAAAATTATTGATCTTAAAAGCCGTCTCAGTGTCACCGTTGTGGCACACTTCTATCAGCGTGATGAAGTGTTTGAGATGGGAGATATCACGGGCGATTCTCTCGAATTGGCAAAACGTACGATGGCGGACGATAAAGAGTTTGTCGTATTTTGCGGTGTCGGATTCATGGGGCAAAGCGTTAAAATCCTCAGTCCGCACAAACGGGTCGTAATGCCAAAAGTCGCCTGCTGCGCGATGGCAAAAATGATCGACGGGCTCTATTATGACCAATCGATCCAGAAACTCGAAGATGCGGGGATCAAAGCGGAAGATATTTTACCGATCACCTATATCAATTCCGACGCTGCCGTAAAAGCCCGCGTCGGGAAAATGGGGGGGATGGTCTGCACCAGCTCCAACGCCAAAACGATTATTACCAAAGCACTCGCCGAGGGGAAAAAGATCCTTTTTGTCCCTGACCGCTGTTTGGGTCAAAACATCGCCAATATGATGGGACTCAAATCGTGCGTCATCGGAGACGGAACCGATCCGAAAGAGGCCGATATCATCTGTTATGACGGTTTTTGCTCCGTTCATCAGCTCTTCAGTGTCGACGACATCGAGTTCTATCGTAACAAATATCCGGGGATTTTGATCGCCGTTCATCCGGAATGCGATCCTGCTATCTGTGATCGTGCCGATTTCGTCGGATCGACGTCGCAGCTCATCAAGTACATTACGGAACTTCCTGCCGATCAAAAGGTGGCGGTAGGAACCGAGTTTAACATGGTCAACCGTCTGCGCCCTAGTAACACGTATATTCTTTCAAGTACCAAGCCTGAATGTCCGACGATGAACGAGACGACACTGGAAGATTTGTATCTCGCCCTCAAAGCGATCGAAGACGGTGCTCCGATCAATGAGATCGAGGTGGATGAAGATACGGCGTACTGGGCAAAAGTTGCACTTGAGAGGATGATGGCGCTATGATCGAACAATTTATCCGTGAAGTGTTAGCCGAAGATGTAGGGCGTGGGGATTTGTATGCGCGCGTTTCTCAGGCTGTTCCCGCATCTGCGAAAATTATTGCCAAGAGTGACGGTGTTTTAGCGGGAGAAGAATATCTGCGTGTACTGGCTGAACTCGAAAAGTTCAATATGGTATCGTATAAACGTGACGGCGAACGATTTGTAAAAGGAGACGTAGTGTTGAGTCTCAGCGGCGATTCGCATACCCTTCTTCGTATAGAGCGTACTTTGCTGAATATGCTGCTGCATGCCAGCTCGATTGCGACATTGACTCGTCAATACGTCGATTTGATCGCACCTTATGGAACCAAACTTCTCGATACCCGAAAAACCCGTCCTCTTCTGCGTAATTTTGAAAAATACGCGAGCCGTATCGGCGGAGCGACGAACCATCGGATGGGATTGGACGATGCCCTGATGCTCAAAGATACCCATCTCAAAACGATAGATGATTTGGATGCATTTATGGCGGAAGCACGTAAAAAAATCCCATTTACCTCAAAAATCGAGATTGAAGCGGAAGATTTTGAGATGGCTAAACGTGCAATGCAGGTGGGAGCCGACATCGTAATGTGTGACAATATGACACCTGAACAGCTTCGTGAAGTGGTGGAGTACAAATGGGAACATCATAGCAGCGTCTTGCTCGAAGCGAGCGGGAATATCACCCTGGAGACGATTGCGGAATATGCTAAAACGGGGGTGGATGCGATCAGTACCGGCTCGATGATTCATCAGGCCAACTGGATCGATATGTCGATGAAAATGGATTAATACGTGGCCGACGATCAAGAAAAGACTGAAGAACCCACCTCCAAGAAGATTGAAGACGCCCGAGCGGAAGGGAATGTCGCCAAGAGTCAGGATATTGTCGGGGTTCTCGTTTTATTCGTCGCTATTTTGGGATTGATTATGATGTTTACGTTTATTGCGGATCGTATTCTCAATCTTTCACGCTATTATTTTTCCCTTATGGGACAGCCGTTGACGAGAGAGTTGATGTTTGATATGGCATTTGTCACATTTCGGGAATTTTTGATTATGGCATTGCCGATCAGTATCATCGTTGCGGTTGCAGGAGTCGCAGGGACGGTAGCTCAAATCGGATTTAATTTTACGACAAAACCGTTAATGCCGAATTTTTCCAAACTCGATCCGATCAAAGGGCTCGGAAATATGTTTACTCTGCAAAAAGTGCTTGAATCGATTAAAATCACCCTTAAATCATTTACGGCGTTGGGGATCGGATTTTTGTTTTTTTGGTATTACATCCAAGAACTGCCGACTGTAGCGCTTTTTACCCTGCAAGATCAGATGGGATGGCTTCGGGATAAAGTGATCGTGCTTGCCGCAGTCATGCTCATCATCATTACTTTTTATGCACTGATCGATCTTTTCCTCACTCGAAAACAATATTTTGACAAACTCAAAATGTCGAAACAAGAGATTAAAGACGAATTTAAAAATATGGAAGGGGATCCGCATATCAAGGCAAAAATACGCCAGATTCAGTTTCAGGCGGCACGTAAGCGGATGATGGCTTCTGTCCCTACCGCGGATGTGGTGATTACGAATCCGACCCACTATGCGGTCGCAATCAAGTATGATGAGACGAAGCACAATGCTCCCGTCGTTGTGGCAAAAGGGGTGGATAATATTGCTATACAGATCAAAAAAATCGCACGCGAAAACGGAGTCCATATCGTCCAAAACCCTCCGCTCGCACGATCGCTTTATAAAGAGGTCGAGATTGACCGGGCAATCCCCGATATGATGTTTGCCGCTGTAGCAGAGGTGTTGGCTTACGTGTATAAAATGGGCAAAAAACGCAAGGAGACGCCGTAATGGATCGCTGGGTTAAGCTTTTTGCGAATAAAAAGACGATTGCCGCGGTATTTTTGGTCATTATGATGATCTTAGGGGTTGTTCTGTGGCAGTTGGATAAAAAAGTGACGTCGCAAACGCTGGAACGGCTGAGCGATCAGCTCTCATTGGCTCTTAATAACCAGCTTGAAAAAGAGCGTTCGACAGCATTGCGTTATGCCCTCATCCTCTCCCAAAATACGGCACTCAACGATGCATTGGAAAATGATGATGAGGACAAAGGATTCAAAATCCTCTCGGAGGGGATGGAATCGATTAAGGTCAATACGGATGCGTTGATACGTTCTCAGGTTATCACCTCGGATTATATTATTTTCGCCCGCAGCTGGGATAACTCGTATGCGGGGATGCCGCTTGAGTTTCTTCGCCCCGATTTACTCTATTTCCAAACCCACAGAAATCCCCGCTCGGCGATCGAAGTGGGGCGTAAACTTGGGGTGAAAGCAACAGTTCCGGTCTATCGCAGTGATAAAATGCTCGGATTTGTCGAAGTCGTCTCCTTTTTTGAATCGACACAGGACTATTTCGATCGGTTAGGGGTTAAAATGTATGTTTTAATGGATGCACAATTTTATGATACGGCCGTATTTATGCAAGAAAACCCCGCTATCGGGAAAGAATATATTTTGGCGAATCCAAAATACACCCAAAGTGACCTGAAACTTTTGGGAGGGGTCAATTTTAATGTTCTTAAGCATAGCCGTGTCATCTCCAGCGGAGGACGTTATCTCTTTTATGAACCGATGAAGAACGGAGCAGGAGAAACAATCGGCGCATTCGTCTTCTCTCTTTCTCCGAAGCAGATTAAAACCTATGCCCATTCGGACGAAGAAGATATTTCATTCCTAATCCATCTTTCACGTAATGAGCTTTATGATGTCATGGTCAAAAAATCGTTTGATAATGCATTGTTCCAAAGCGTGTACGATAAAGATCTCCTCTACCTCAAAGACACGGTGGCTCCTGAAGATCGGGAGCTGTTTTTACAGGAGGCGCATGATCGCTTGGATGCCTACTCAAAAGAAGAGTTGATCGGAATCATGTTGGATTATAAAGTGAACAAAAAGATAAAAGGGGAGATTCGATGAGAGTATTGTTACTGGAAGATGAATACATGCTACGCGTCAGCATCACCGAATTTTTGGAAGATATGGGGTATGAAGTATCAGGGTTTTCCAACGGAGAAAAAGCGTTTGACGCTATTTATGAAACCCATTTCGATCTTTATCTTCTCGATGTGAACGTTCCGGGTATGACCGGATTTGAATTGCTGCGGACGCTGCGCAAAGAGGGGAATAAAACTCCGGCTATTTTCCTCACCTCTATGGTAAACGTCAGTGATTTGCAGGAAGGGTACAAATCGGGATGCTGTGACTATATCCGCAAGCCTTTCGATCTGACCGAATTGCAGATACGGATCATGCATGCACTCAAAAGCTATTATCACGACGGGGAAAACAAAATCGATTTCGGTTCGGATCTGATTTATGACACTGAAAATTTTACGTTAACTCATAACGGCCAGAATATCGCACTCAGTAAAACCGAAAAAGAGATTTTTACGGTTTTGTTGAAACACACCAATCAGGTGGTATCGGTCGAAATGTTTCAGGATGAAATATGGGGAGAATATGTCGATCCGGCAAACATACGGGTACAGATCAACAACTTGAGAAAAAAGCTCCCGATTGAGATCATTCAAAATCGGCGCGGGCTGGGATACATCATTGAACGATAATTTCTACGCACTGAAAAACGCTTTTTTTTATACGATGCTCGTTGCGGTATTGCTGTTGGCACCGACGTATCTGTATGTCACTTATATGAAATACGTGTATGAGATACAGTATGAGTTTAAACTAAAGCATCAATCGCATCTGATTTTACGAACGATGGAAGAGTTTGACCCGAAAGAGACGCAGCCTTTTGATTACCCGAGGTTTCGTTCGTTTCAGTCGGGATTATATGATGAACATTTTAAACCTGTTTTCAGCCTCATTGATAAGCCTCTGGAACTACAGGAAATCGGATATCATGTACAAAACGGATACGCCTATCTGATCGAGGCACTTCCGGAAGGGCGATATTTCGATGCATCGTATTTGGTAGTAGGGGGAGAACTGTCGTATGTGCGTATTTATCAGGATGTTGTCGTCATTCTCCTCTCTATCGCGGCACTAATATTTGTCCTTTCCCTCTTTTTTCTGGATCGGTTTGCCCTTCCGTTTCAGCGCGTTAACAAGCGGCTTGATCAGTTTATTAAAGACTCGATGCATGAGATCAATACGCCGCTCTCGATTATCAACGTCAATATCGATCTCTATAACCGTTCCAATCCCACCAATAAATATCTGCAGCGGATCAAAGCGGCAACCAAAACGTTGGCAACACTTTATAATGACATGGACTATCTGATCAAAAACGAGCGCTTGGCATTTGAATATGAGCGGATTGATCTGAGTCACTATCTGCAAGAGCGGATTGATTATTTTTCGGAAGTTGCCGCACTGAAAAACATTACGATTCAGCCCCGTATTGAAGAGGGTATTTTTATCGCATTTAATCCGACTCAGTTACAACGTATTATTGATAACAATCTTTCTAATGCGATCAAGTATTCGCATGAAGAGGGGACGATCACGGTTGTTTTAGAACATTTTGAGAATCGATGTGTAATGAGCTTTCAAGATAACGGTGTTGGGATTGAAGATGTGAACCGAATTTTTGAACGCTATTATCGGGAAAACCGTGACAAAGGCGGATTCGGTATCGGTTTGAATATCGTGAAGTCGATTATTGATAAAGCGGGCATCGAACTCAAAATCGACTCTATCTACGGTAAGGGGAGTACATTTAGCTACACTTTTTACCCACCTCTTTCTATTGACGCATAATTTCCTCTTTTTTTACATTAATTTTACACTCCTTCTTTACAATGCTAGGTGAACATTAGAACAAGGAGAGCCAATGCGAATAGCAATAATGCTTGGAATCGCCACCCTTTTGGGAGCGGCAGATTTATCGCAAGTGATCGAAAGCCCGGATGCGACGGCCATTTTAAAAAAAGATGCCCTTCCTGCACCGAAAGTGTATGCTATGCCGGCGGGATGTATCAGTGAAGATCCTGCCGTCATTGCACGAGGGAAGTATATTTTCCACAATCTAAATGGAAAAGATGCAAAAGATCCCGCGCCGGAAGGTCTCGTTAAAATCCTTCCTGACGGAAAAGAGAAACAATTCGGAAATTGTGTCGCGTGTCACAATATCGAAGGTGCAAAGGGCTATGGCAATATCGGACCCGATCTGAGCAACTATAAAGGGTTGTTTATGGACAGCGGTGCACGAAAAGCGGAGTTTGTTTACCAAAAAATTGCGGATGCTCGTGTCGACAATCCGGTTACCCATATGACGATCAACATGACCAATGGGTTGATGAATGAACGCGAAGTGTGTGATTTGACCTCTTATATCGTATCAAAAAAATAATTACCAAGGAGAAACTATGGAACGCAGATCATTTTTAAAAGGATTTGGAGTCGTAGCAGCGTGTACTGCTATGATGCCTCAAATTGCAAGTGCGGCGGATGAAGCAAAAAAGGTTGTAGGACCGAACGAGATGAATTACGATGCTGCAGTAGCGGCAATTACAGGTGGAAAACCGGTAACTCCATCTGCTAAAGTTGTTGTATCGGCACCTGAAATCGCAGAAAACGGTGCGGTTGTTCCGGTTAAAGTAAATGTAGAAAGCCCTATGACAAGTAAAGATTATGTCAAAGCGATTCATATCTTGGCATCTAAAAACGGAAATGTCCGATGTGCAAACATCTATCTTACCCCTGCCAACGGCGAAGCCTATTTCGGTACCCGTGTAAAACTCGGCGGGACTCAGGATGTTGTGGCGATTGCCGAAATGAGCGACGGAACATTCTTAAGTGCAAAGCAAAATGTCAAAGTAACCATCGGCGGATGCGGTTGATTATATAGTTTTTAACGCCATCGGAACACGCCCCGATTGGCTACGCTAGCCGCTAAGGCACTAAAGCTTGCCTCTATCGAGGCAGAAATGTAAATGAAAAAAGATAAAGGATAACCCATGGCAGAGATGAAAACACTGATTAAAATCAAACCAAAAGAGTACAAAGTAGGTGAAGTCGTCAAGATCGACTTTATGGCGATGCATCCGATGGAAACCGGAATGCGTAAAAACAAAGACACAGGCGAGATTATCCCTGCGCATTACATCAACGAAGTAAACTTTATGTTTAACGATCAGTTGATTACAAAGATGGTCATTTGGGAATCACTATCGGTCAATCCGTTATTCTCGATCAGTTTCAAAGTACCGGGTGCGGGAACACTTAAAGTCATTGCCAAAGATAACAAAGGGCAAAGCGTTGAGACCACTCAACAAATTAGCCCTAAAGGATAAATAATGCGTAAACTGTCTTTAAGTGCCGCATTGATTTGTCTGGCACTTTTGAGTAATTCCAATGCCGAAGAGAAAATGAGCATGAGCGACGCCGATAAAGCAATGTACGCTGAAATGCTTGAGAATAATCCGGCAGATATGGATATTGCTGAGGGTGAACAATTGTTTGGCGGCATGACTACTCTGGATGCCTATAGCAAAATGTTGGGTGTTAAAGAGAAAGATTTATCAAATTACATTGCCGGCTTTCCACGGTATGTCGATGCGGCAAAAAAAGTGGTGACACTCTCTCAAACGATCCAAATGGCGGCGGCTGATGCAGGCAAAACGGTTCCGAAATTAGAGAGCAAAGAGATGCTCAAAATGACTGCGTATGTCAAATCATTGGCGAACGGTAAAAAAACATCGATCGATGTCAAAGCTAACGCACAAATGAAAGAGATGATGAAGCTCGGTCAAGAAGTATTTGAAGAACGTCGCGGCGGTCGCGGTCTTTCATGTAACAGTTGTCACAGTCCAGACATCATCGGGCAGCGTCTTCGTATGCAACCGCTTCCGGATTTGGGTGTAAACAGAGCGGCAGGAACATGGCCGGCGTACCGTATGACAAAAAGCGAAACAACATTATTGGATAAACGTTTCCAACAATGTATGGATAATGCGTTGTTAGCAAAAATCCCGTTGGGTTCTCGTGAGATGGTAGGACTCGAAGTCTACATTACTAATAAAACAAAAGGCAACGAGATTCAAATCCCGGGCTTGAAACGCTAAGGGGGAGAGTATGGACGTATCACGCAGAGATTTTTTCCATATCGCCGCCGCACTAGGGATCGGTTTGCCGACTCTTGGTTCAGCCGCTTCAACCCCGAAACGGGCTGATGAGGTAGGGTTGAAAGATATTTATTCATTTAATGCCCGCGGAAATGTGACGCTGTTGCATATCTGTGATATGCATGCGCATATCAAACCGCTGTACTGGCGTGAGCCTTCGACACTGATTTCGGCACCGAATCTTACGGGAACTCCCGGATTTTTGTGCGGTGAATCGTTTTTAAAACATTACGGCATGAAAGGCAAAACGCTCGATGCCTATTTCGATACCCATATGAATTTTGATGCATTGGCACACAAATTCGGGAAAATGGGGGGGATCGCCCATATGAAAACCCTCATCAACCATATCAAAAAAGAGCGCGGGGCGGATAATGTCATGCTTCTGGACTCGGGTGATACATGGCAGGGTACAGGTCTGGCGCTCAAAACGACCGGTGAAGCAATCGTTAAAGCGCAAAATTACCTCGGTGTCGACGTTATGGTCGGTCACTGGGAATTTACCTATGGCAAAACACGGGTTAAAGAGCTGATCGAAATGCTAAATGCGACGTTTATCTCCCAAAATATCATCGGAGATGATTCATTTGCCGAAGATTTCGAAGAGTTGATTTTTAAACCATACACGATTCAAGAACGGGGCGGTGCGAAGATCGGTATCATCGGTCAGTCGTTTCCGTTTACCTCTACGGCAAATCCGAAAGAGTTTACCCAAGGGTGGAGTTTCGGTCTCCGTTTGGATACTCTTCAAACGTATGTCGATAAACTACGTAAAGAGGAAAAAGTGGACTGTGTTGTCGTGTTGTCGCATGACGGTTTCAGCGTTGACCAAGAGGTTGCGCGACAAGTCAAAGGGATCGATTTCATCCTCAGCGGACATACGCATGACCCGTCTCCTCAGCCGACGGTTATCAACGGTACGGTGATCGTGATTGCGGGAAGCCATGGTAAATATATCGGGCGTTTGGATATCGATATCAAAAACCATAAAGTCAAAGGGTATGAGTACAAACTGATCCCGGTAGCGGCAAACTTGATCCCGGCTGACCCTGAAGGGGTCGAATTGGTGAACTCTCTGTATGCTCCGCATGAGAAAGAGTTTAGCGAAGTACTCGGTGTGACCAAAAACATCTTGTACAAACGTGATACCTTCCATTCACCGTTCGACGAACTCATCAATGATGCGATCATCGATACGATGGATTCGGACATCTCGTTTACTCCGGGATATCGATGGGGAACGACGGTACTCGGCGGAGACGCGATTACTATGGACAGTGTCTATGATATGACGGCGATCACTTATCCTAATGTCTACACGTTTGAATTGACCGGTAAACATATCCGCTCACTCCTCGAAGATATTGCCGATAACGTGTTCAATCCGAACCCGCTGTATCAGCAAGGGGGGGATATGAGCCGTTTGGGCGGTGTTACGTACAGCATCAAAATCGGTGCACCGAGTGGTAAGCGTATCAGTAATATATTGGTCAAAGGGAAACCTTTGGATGATAACAAAACGTACAAAGTCTCTTCATGGGGCGGTAATTTGCAAAATGCAGGAACCAACCTACGAGAGTCTTTGACCCGTCCGGTTTATGATGTGACGGCATCGTACATCCGACGTCAAAAAAATGTCAATATCGACGGTCACAGCAATGTGGATATCCTCGATTACGATTGCGGTTGTCCTCGTAAAGGTTCAAAGGGCTGTTAAGCCCTGCGATGCATTAAAACTTAAGGAGTTAAGAATGAAAATGATGAAGATTAGTATGGCAGCAGCTGCCGCATGTTTATTGACGACGTCGGCGTATGCGCTTAAAACAGAAGATCGCGTGCTCAAAGATAATTATCAGGTTGAATATACTAAAGCGCCAGGTGATGTTAATTCATTCACTGAAATGTTTACCAAAGGAGAAGTTTATGGACGCCTTCGTTCGAACATGTTTTGGTATGATTGGGAAAATGAAGATTTGACAAACAGTGATATTTATAAACGTACTCATGACAATAATCAATGGGGTCTTGGAGGAAGTCTAGTTTATAAAACAGGATTTTTTAAAGGCTTTGGTGCAACAGTCGGATTTTACGGAACGGTTCCGATGGTAGGCGAAAATACTGTCAGCAACACTACAAATACACTTACTGCTAACTATGGAAAATCAGGAAAAGATACTTATCGTACACGTCCGGATGGTACAGAAGCATCCATTGGTGTATTTGCTGAAGCGTACGGAGAGTATAAACACGGCAAAACCGATGTCAAAATCGGGCGTCAAGGGATCGATAGTATTATGCTCGCGACCAATGACACAAAAATGATTCCAAATACGTTCGAAGCAGCGGTTATGGAGAATAAAGACCTTCCAAATACAACACTACGTGCAGGTTATATCATGAGCCAAAAGCTACGTGACCACCAGGAATTTCATAGTATATTAGCTTATGATCAAGGAGACACATCTGTTGCAGTGAAGGGTGATAAAGTCTACGAGAATGATGATTCTGGTGTTCATAAAGGTCTTAGTGTTTATAACATCCGTCAAGCTGGAGGGGATGTAGATCCTGAAATGCTATTACTAACGGCTTCTAACAAATCGATTTCTAATTTGAAACTTGATGCTGAATATGTAGGAATCAGCGGATTTTTCAATACCCTTGTGACTGAAGGCAATTATAAGATTAAAGTGAACGATGCATGGACACTGACTCCTGGTGTCCGATATCTTCGTCAGATGGATGACGGTGCCGGTGCGATTGGGGGCGCTGCTTTGAGTGGTAATGTAGTTGCTTTTAATAGTAGTGGTCTTCCTGATGCTGCAAAACGTGCTAATGCACGTGCAAACTATACGAATCCTGATAGTGTAGACGGAAGTATCATTATGGCACGTCTCGTGGCGGAAAACGGTCCTCTCGCATTACAAGTTGGATATTCAAAAGTAGCCAATGACGCTGATATCATCGCTCCGTGGCGGGGATTTCCTACAGGTGGGTATACCCGTTCGATGGCACAGGTAGACTGGATTGCTAACACTAAAAGCTGGGCTGTAAAAGCAACGTATGATTTTGGAAAAGCTGGCATTATCGAAGGTTTCAAAGTAGCCGCCGATTATGAGAATATGAATTTTGATGAAGGAAAAGCTTATTCTAGCGGATTCTCAGATCGTGATATTTTTCATGTTGATATGTGGAAAACATTCAAAGAAATTCCAAATACTGAGTTTAAATTCCGCTTTGCAACAGTAAATGCGGACAACCTGTATACGGGAACAAGCCCTGTTCTTGGGACTCAAGCAACAACGGATTATGCATCATATGATGAATACCGTTTCGAGATCAACTACCTCTTTTAAGGGATAAAGGATGCGATTTTTATTGCTTTTATGTATCTTCGTTATCGGGCTCAGTGCGTATGAACTGCCGCTGAGCCCAAAACAGATCACTTCCGAAGTGACCTGTTTTTTCGGTATGCCCGAAGCGATGAATACGACTAATAACGGCAATATGGTTAACACCTGTTATCTTGATACGGCGAAGGGCTATGTTGTTATCGACAGCGGCTCTTCGTATAATTATGCGGCATCGGCATTCAAAAAGATGCAAGCGATCAAACCGTTACCGGTTCTTCTGGTAGTTAACACGCATGTACATGACGATCATTGGCTCGGGAACGGGTTTTTTACCCAAATGGGAGTTAGAGTTTTGGGTTCAGAAGATTTCAAAGTGAACGCGGATACGCGTGAACCGACCCGAATGCAAACCTATATCTCTCCCGAAGCGTATGCTAAAACTGTTCCGACACTGCCGTCTGAGATAATTACTTCGGATGAAAATCTGAGTATCGGGGATCAGATTCTGGAATTTCATTTTATGAAACAGCGGGCACACACCGCCAAAGATATGGTACTATTTGTCCCAAAGGCCCAAGTTCTGTTTGCCGGAGATCTTGTCTTCAATGATCGTGTCCCCTCTCTCAAGGGGGGAGATATCAACGGCTGGATTTCAGCACTGGATGAGTTAAAGGGTTACAGTGCCAAAACGATTGTCGGTGGGCATGGATATCGTACCGATAAAGGTGCAATCGATATGACTTATGCGTATTTAAGCGAGATGCGCAGTGAAATCCGAAAAGCTCTTGATGAGGGATTAGGGATAGAAGAGACAATCGATAAAGTCAAAATGCCGGCTTTCCAAACGTTGCATATGTACGATTCAATGCACCGAGGAAATGTAGAAGCAGCGTATCGAACGTTGGAATGGGAGCAAAAATGAAAAAGATAATGATCTTGTTGTTGGTATTGGCATCTGCTGTGTTTGCGGATACCCGCTTGGCTGAGCCGGTGCCGTCAATAGACAAACCCAGAGAGGTTGTTTTAGGGGTGAGCTCCGGAGATGATGAGACGATTCAGCATGTCCTTAGCACCGCGAACAATGTCTTAAAGTTTTACGGTCCGGAAAAAGTGCATATGCGCATTGTTGCGTATTATCACGGTATACGTACCGTCTTGAAAAGAGAGAAAGAATTCGCCCCGCGTGTTGATGCACTTCAACAATACGGGGTTGAATTTGTTGCGTGCGGAAATACTATGCGTACTAAAAATATTCAACCCTCAGAATTAATCGACGGGGTTGAGATTGTCAGTGCCGGTATCGCAGAAATTATAGAGCGTTCCGCTGAGGGCGCCGTTTATATCCATCCATAAGGAGTTTTAGTATGAAAGCAATTGTACTAGTAGTGTTAGCGGGATTTTTGTCCCTTTTTGGGGGTGACTTACACCTTTTCAGCGCGCCTAACGCCGATGGAAAGCTGACCCCGACAATGATTGAAAAAGCATTTGAGGCCAATGGTTTTGTGATAGCGGCAGACTCAGAGATGACGGGTCCGTTCAACAAACAATTCGGAGAAAGCGACTTTGCCGTATTTAATTTAATGACAGTTATCCCTAAAAAAGAGGCTGCCTCTTTGGTCAAAAGCCATCCGGACGGCGGTATTTTCGTACCGATGGGGGTAGGAATCTACCAACGTAAAGGTGAAAAAGATCTGCACGTATCCGTCTTGAGCGCCGATGCGATGCAAAAGATCGCCGGATTTAAAGCACCCGAATTTACTGTGATCGAAAAAAAGGTTTTTGCAACGCTAAAAACCGTTCTTCCGAAAACGACGAAACAAACAAAGAGCGCCACTTCATTACCGGCTGAAGGGAAGCTGTTGACCCGATTTGTGAAAAAGACCGATGTAAAAAACTGGCAAAGCGATAAAGACGATGCCGAAATGATGCTCGAAGAGGGGCTTAAACCTGCCGGATTTGTCCTTTCAAACTTTACCGATTATCAGTTCATGTTGACTGAAAACGGGGAGGAGAGTCCGTTTAGTTTTTACGATACATACTCCATCTGCAAGCTCAAAGTTATTTACACGGTAGCTAAAACCCGTCCGGAAGCATCGGCTTTTGCACCGTGTACATTGATGGTGTATAAGAAAAAAGATGCTGCTGAAATCGTTATGGGATTCCCGGGAGTTTATAACTGGATGAGCAGTGCCGCTGTGAATGATGCTGAAGCTAAAGAAGTGTTAATGCAAGCACAAAAAGATTTTGAAAGTGTTCTTCAAAGTACAGTGGAGTAGTTTAACTATTTCTTAATATTAATCTTCTTATACTGTCCACAATTGAGGTATAAGATGAAGAAGGCTTTTATTAGTGTTTTTTTTACCCTTTTAACTTGTATTGTACCTCTTCATGCTTTATCCGCTTCTGCGGATAAACACCAAGTAGTCATAGGTGTCTTAGCCTTTCGCTCGAAAGAAGATACCCTAAATGAATGGACGCCTCTTGCTCATTATTTAGATCAGAAAATCCCTTCCCACTCTTTTATTATCAAGCCTTTTAGTTATAAAGAATTCAATGAAGCCGTTGCTAAAAAAGAGCTCGACTTCGCCTTTACCAATCCGGAACATTATGTCTATTTTTCGGCACTATACAATGCAACCAGAATTGCCACCCTTATACGTGCTAATGTCAGCGGTAATGAGCTCAAAGAGTTTGGAGGGGTTATCATATCCCGAAGCGATCGGAAGGACATTAATAACTTAGAAGATTTAAAGGGTAAAAATATAGCCGCTGTCGATGAACTCTCGTTGGGAGGGTATTTAGCGCAAAGCAATGTTTTACTTTCAAAGGGAATTGATATTTCTCGAAGTTCTAACGTAACATTTACCGATATGCCGCATGACAAAGTTGTCTATATTGTTGAAAGCGGTTCTGCGGATGCGGGATTTATCCGTACCGGCGTTTTGGAAAAGATGGCAAAAGAGGGAAAAATCAATCGGGATGATTTTAAAATTATCAACCCTCAGAAAATCGAAAATTTCCCTCAGGCCCTCTCAACGCAGCTTTACCCGGAATGGCCGTTTGTAGCGTTCAAAGAGACAGATCCCGAATTAGCCAATCAGGTTGCAGTTGCATTGCTCTCGCTTCCGCGCGGATCAGAAATACCGAAAAACGCCGGTTATTATGGCTGGAGTGTTCCTCTTGCGTATGAGGGGATACGGGCCATTATGGAAGAGATGAGAGTTCCCCCCTTTGATAAAACCCCGGCATTTACGGTGAATGACGTTATCCGAAAATATGCAGTGAGTATTATTGTGTTATTGGGGACATTAAGTGCGATCTTGCTTTTTTTAGCATACCGATTGCGAAAACTGACTAAAACACTTAAAAAAGAGTCTCAGGCATTGGAAGAACAGATCACTATTCGAGAAGAGACGCAAAAATATCTCAGACGGATTGCCAATGTTTTTCATAATTCCCGTGAGGGTATTATCATAACCGATGCGTCTAAGATTATTATCGACGTCAATGAAGCTTTTTGCGGATTAACGGGTTATACACGAGAAGATGTGATCGGGAAAAAACCGATTATTTTGCGCTCAGGACGGCATAGCCCGTTTTTTTACGCTCAAATCGATCAGGCGCTAGAGAGAGAAGGATCATGGCGCGGCGAGATTTGGAATAAGAAAAAAAGCGGGCAGGAATATGCTGAGTTTTTACGTGTTGATGCTGTACGCAATACGGATGGCGATATTGAAAATTATATCGGTATTTTCAGCGATATTACGGAACATAAAAAACAAGAAGAGCAGCTTCATCGTTTGGTCAATTACGATCCGCTGACCAATCTTCCTAACCGTCATATGTATATGACATTGGCGGAACAGATGCTGGCTTTTTCCAAACGAAAAGGCTCCAAAGCCATTGTGGCTTTTTTGGATTTGGACGGATTTAAACAGGTGAATGACGGATACGGTCATGCAATGGGAGACCGAATTTTACAGAAGGCGGGAGCGCGGTTAGCTCAACAACTGCGTCAAAGTGACATTATCGCCCGTATGGGCGGGGATGAGTTTGTGATTCTTCTAAGCGATATTAACAGTGAAGACGCGCATGAGCTTTTGGTACGGATACTCGAAGCGTTAAAAGAGCCGATTGAGGTAGATGGAATAACAATAACGATCGGTGTCAGTATCGGTGCGACGTTATTCCCGGATGATTGCGAAGAAATCGATATTCTTCTCCGTCACGCCGATGCAGCAATGTACCGATCCAAAGAGATGGGACGTAACCGTATTACCTATTATACTTCTGAAGAAATAAAGCTTGATATTTAACTAGGAAACAGACGGGTAAAAGCATGTTATAATCCGCCCCCTAAATGCTTCGGAGGGGTTTGTATGCCGCTTAAACTGATCGATTCAGCCCAACATATTGTATTGATCGTACATAAAAATCCTGATGCCGATTCGTTAGGTTCGGCATGTGCTTTTTATTCCTATTTGCTTCGCAGCCAAAAAAAAATCACCCTTTTTTGTGCCACGAGTGAAGTCAACCCGAATCTCGCTTTTTTACCGTGGTTTGATAATATCACCGACCGATTTCCCGAAGATGCGGATTGTATGATCAGTTTTGATTGCGGCAGCTATGAACGGCTGGGGATCAACAAATCGTTGCCCCTGATCAATATCGATCACCACATCAGTAACGATTATTTCGGTACTTACACTATCATCGATACCTCGGCAATCAGTACGACCGAAGTGGTATATGATTTTTTTGTTGCCAACAGTATAAAAATCAATGGTAAAATGGCACTTTCGCTTTATGCGGGACTGATGGATGATTCCAAATGTTTTAGTGTACCCGAATGCAGTGCCAAAACGTTTTCAATAGCATATAATCTTATTGAACTGGGTGCTGAGCACGCAAAATGTATCGAATGGCTTTATCACCGTCGATCGCTCTCATCGCTTCGAATACGCGGTGCACTTATGAAGCAGATGAAACTCTTGGCAAACGGGCAGTTAGCTCTTTTCGAAGTATCACGCGCTCTTTTAGAAGAGACCGGAGCGGATGTTGACGAATGTAAAAGAGTGATAGAGGATGCATTGGGAATACGCAGTGTTCGTGCCGCGATGATTCAAATCGAACACCCTTGCGGAGGATTGAAGCTCTCGTTGCGTACCGATGGAACCATTGATGCTTCGAAAATTATGGGTTGTTTTGGCGGCGGTGGGCATCTACACCGAGCGGGGACACATTTAAAACAGGGAAATTTTGCAGAGTTCACAGAGAGTGTGACGCTGATGATTAAAAAGGAGTTTGAGTGAGAAGAGGCCGAAACGGTTCAGGAATTATTGGATGGATATTGGTGGTTTTAGTATTAGGAGCCGTCGGTTTTATGGGCTTTTCGCCGAAGTTTGAGCGTCAAGCTCCTCAGGTAACCATCTCTCAAGACGGTTATTGGAATTTTAGAGATCCTATTCATGTGAGCGTACAAGACAGCAGCGGGCTCAAGTCGTTTAAAGCGACCCTTTCGACACCGCATGATGAATGGGTAGTCGTTGAAGACAATACACCGTCTCATGAGACGAAAAGAGCGTTTGATATCCTTCCGCCAAAAGGGGTTCGTCGTGTTGAATCAACATCTGTAACTCTCACTATTAAAGCAACGGATAACAGTTTATGGGGTCTCTTTATGGGGAATACCTTTAAACAAGAGTATACCCTTGTGATCGATCAACGTCAGCCGACGCTTGCGATTATCGGTAACTCGTATAAAATCCAAAAGGGCGGGACGGCAATTGTTATCTTTAAAGCTGAAGATGCCCATTTGCAAAGCCTGAAAATCGAAACCAATTTCGGTAAGACGTTTATTGCCCAACCGTTTATGAAAGCGGGTTATTACGCTTCTTTGGTTGCATGGCCGGTACAATCGGAAAGCTTTAGTGCTACTGTCGTGGCACGTGACAGTGCCGGAAATGTGGCTAAAAGCACAGTGCCTCTTCGTCTCAAAGACCATGTTTACCGTACATCGAATATCGAACTCAGCGATGCATTCTTAGAAGGTAAGATCGCAGAACTGGCTAATACGTATGATCAAACCGCCGGGGTAACCGACCGATTGGAACAATTCCGTATCATCAACGAAAAAGTACGTGCGGACAATGAAAAAATCATCCATGAGATCACTTCAAAAGTATCCGATACGATGATTACCGATTTTAATCCGCAGCCTTTTTATCCGTTAGTCAACGGTCAGAAAGTAGCTGATTTTGGAGATCACCGTATTTACAGCTACAAAGGGCAGCAAAATATTTCTCAAGCCTATCATATGGGGTTGGATTTGGCCAGTGTCCATATGGGATCAATCATTGCTTCAAACGGAGGTAAAACCGTTTTCGCACAGCCTAACGGGATATATGGGAATTTGCCGATTATAGACCACGGATTCGGTTTGTATACTCTTTACGGACACTGCTCGGAATTGCATGTACAAGAAGGCGATAGTGTCAATGCTGCACAAGAGATCGCTAAAACCGGCCTCAGCGGTTATGCGATGGGAGATCACCTCCATTTCGGTGTTTTGGTACAAGGGATTGAAGTTCGTCCGGAAGAGTGGATGGATACCAAATGGATTCATGACAATATTACCGATGTCATTGAGAGTGCCAAGGTTATTATTAACCAACACTGAAACACGGTATAATTATATAAGTTGAAAGAGCTAAGGGAAATACGCATATGTTGCAAACAACGATAGGTAAAAGTGTCGAACTCGTAGGTATCGGTTTGCATCGGGGTTCACCCGTAAAATTGCGCCTCGAGCCGCTAGGGACAAACAGCGGTATTGTCTTTTACCGAAGTGATGCCGGAGTATCGATCCCTTTGGTTCCTGCCAATGTCGTCGATACCAAAATGGCGACCGTAATCGGTAAGGACGGAGTGACCATATCCACGATTGAACATATGCTCTCTGCCATTTATGCGTACGGTATCGATAATCTCCGTGTTATCGTAGATGCGGATGAAGTTCCTGTCATGGATGGCTCATCGATGAGCTTTTGCATGCTTCTCGAAGAGGCGGGGATTGTCCAGCAAGACAGCGCTAAAAAAATCATGCGAATCAAGAAAGAGGTCATCGTGCAAGAGGGGGACAAGTACGTCAAACTGATCCCTTCAAATGACATGAATTATGATTTTACGATTAAATTTCAACATCCCGTTATCGATAAACAAAGCTATGTTTTGAAGTTTACGAAAGAAAACTACAAAAAAGAGATCGCTCGCGCACGTACTTTCGGCTTTGTTCACGAAGTTCAGTATCTTCGTTCCAAAGGGCTTGCTTTGGGTGGAAGCTTGGAAAATGCGGTTGTATTGGACGATAAAAAAGTACTGAATCCGGAAGGTTTGCGTTTCGGAGATGAGTTTGTACGGCATAAAATTCTCGATGCGATTGGGGATATGTCGCTCATAGGGATGAACTTTATCGGCAATTACGAAGCGTTCGCAGGAAGTCATGATCTCAATCACAAATTGACGCTTGAATTACTCAAAGACCCTGCCAATTATGAAATCGTCGAACTCGCTACCGCCGAGTCAAAAGAGTTGGCAAAAGCGTATGCATGATGCTGTTGTCATAGCACTCAGTTCTCCAATTCTCGTCGGTATCTACAAAGACGGGCTTTTAGTCGAAGAGATAAAAGACGAGGGGATGAGTTCAGATGTTTTGGCAGAAATATTTGATTCGTTGTTGAAACGCTATACCTTTTCTACATTTATTTATGCCAAAGGTCCAGGAAGTTTTATGGGGATCAAGGTCACCTATCTTTTTCTAAAAACCCTGAGTATTACGAAAAAAATCCCCCTTTTGGCATGCGATGCCTTCTTTTTTAACCAAAACAGCCCCATCAAAGCAGTTGGAAAGCTCTATTTTGTTAAAAATAGCTCTACAATTGAGGTAGTTCCGTTAAACTCTCCGGAGATTATCGGATATAAGCTCCCCAAAAATATCGATTTAGAAAAATTTGATTCGGATAATCTCCCTTATTATGGGATTGATGCCGTAGGATAAGGAAGTTATTTGTTTGTCAGTGTACCCGCAACAAGTGCTAATTTAGGACCAGGATTCGATTCATTGGGGCTTGCCGTTGATTTACGCAACCAAGTCGAATTGGTACCATCTCGTTTTTTTGCCGTTTCGATTAAAGGGGAAGGGGAAAATAATCCCCGTCTCAAGGGAAATAATCTGTTTGTCTCTATTTTTAACGAGCATTATCGCCGTTTGACTCAAAAACGGCAAAATTTCAAATTTACGTTTTACAACCAAATTCCGATGTCCAGAGGGCTCGGAAGCTCATCTGCCGTGATTGTGAGTGCTATCAGCTGTGCGCACGAAGCTGCAGGAGTCAAGGTGTCAAAACGCCGTATATTAAATCATGCACTGGTATATGAGTCCCATCCGGATAACATTACTCCGGCAGTGATGGGGGGATTTAATTCGGCGATGGTAGAAAAACAAAAAGTGTTCTCCCAGCAAAAACATCTTCCCGATTATCTCAAAGCAGTCGTCGTTATTCCGAACAAGCCGATCTCAACCGCCAAATCGCGTACGACGCTTCCTAAATCGTACAGCAAAGAGAACGCGGTATTTAATCTTTCGCACACGGCGGTAACTGTGGGGGCATTTTTCAATGAAGATTGGGAAATGCTTCGACTGGCTACACAAGACCGCTTCCATCAAAAAGTACGGATGAAGATGCTGCCCGAACTCTTTGCCGTACAAAAAATGGCGTATGAAAACGGTGCATTGATGTCGACACTCTCAGGGAGCGGGTCGACTTTTTTTAATATGGTATACGATCAGGATGCACAAATGCTTGCCGATAAATTTAAAGCGGAATTTACCGATTTCGAGGTCAAAATTTTAGGCTTCGACAACGACGGGCTCATTGTCGAACGATAACTAAGAAAGTATTGGATATAATGGCGCAAAAGTTACATCAGCCTATACGTATGTGCGTAGTTTGTCGTGAACGTTTTGCGCAATCCGCACTGGTACGTCTTCAATGTCGGGAAGGTTTATTACAGCCTTATGACAATGAAGGGAGAAGTTTTTACCTGTGTCTTGCGTGTGTCGAGCACAAAAAAACTCCGGGTCAACTGGCCCGTCAATGTAAAAACGGCGCAACTGTAGCGCTAATGAATCGGTTAAAGGAGATCATCGTTAATGATGGATAAAGTTAGAGTTCATGAAATTGCCAAAGAGCTTGGTATCAATTCAAAAGAGGTAGTGGATAAAGCAGCCGCAATAGGGCTTAATGTAAAAACTGCCTCGAGTTCGGTATCGATCGAAGAAGCTGAGCAAATCATGAACTATATCATGAGCGGGGCATCTACGGAAACTGCGGTGCCCAAGTCTTCCTCCAAGGCGGCTTCTGCAGAAGAAGCTCCTAGCGATGTGGTCACGGTTGAAGAAAAAGTACATGTTGCAGCTCCAGCAGTAGAAATAAAAAGTGAAGCATTGGAAGAAGTATCGGCGGTCGAAGAAGCTCCAAAGCGTTCCGGGCTAAAAATCGTCAAGAAAAAACGTCCGGTAGAAGAAGAAGTTGTCGTCGCTCCTGTTCGCCAGGAGAGTACGCATGTATCCAGTTACGGAAAACTGAGTGAGCAGGCGCAACGCGAGTTGGAAGCGAAACGAGCTAAAAAAGCTCAGAGCAATAGCGGACCGGTTCAGAAAAAAGAGCAAGGGGTTCGTCTTGATATTTTCGGCGGCGGAATTTCCGATATATCAATGGATTATGAAGACGATCAAGTCGTTTTGATGGATTTCAATGATTTGGGTTCAAAAATTGAGCCTGAAGAGGAACAAAAACCGAAAGAGAAAAAACCGATCGGCCGTAATTCCGGTAAGAAACAGGGCGCGAATCGAAACAAACCTCGTCAGGTTTCTCGTGAAGCGCGTAAACGTTATACGAAAGATGCTAAAGAAGACGAAGTCATTACGCATGTTGAAATCGCTGAAGACGTTCGTGTCTATGAATTTGCCGAAAAAATCGGACAAAGCATTTCTGCGGTCATCAAAGTCCTTTTTGATCTTGGAATGATGGTTACCAAAAATGACTTCCTCGGAAAAGACGAAATCGAAATTTTGGCGAGCGAGTTCGGTGTTGAAGTCACTACGATCGATCCGAAAGATGCATTTAACCTTGAGACTGCATACGATGAAGCGCATGAAGACAGTGAAGGTGCGGTAGAACGTCCTCCGGTTATCACGATTATGGGACACGTTGACCACGGTAAAACGTCTCTTCTTGATGCGATCCGAAATGCGAAAGTGGCCCACGGCGAAGCAGGGGGAATTACTCAGCACATCGGTGCCTATTCGGTAGAGCAAAAAGGGAAATTGATTACGTTCTTGGATACTCCGGGGCATGAAGCGTTTAGTGCGATGCGTTCACGCGGTGCACAATTGACCGATATCATCGTTATCGTAGTAGCGGCGGACGATGGGGTAAAACCTCAAACCCGCGAATCGGTAAAACATGCGCAAGATGCAAAAGTACCGGTTATCGTTGCGGTCAATAAAATGGACAAACCGGGTGCCAATCCGGACATGGTCAAAGCGCAAATGGCCGAATTAGGGCTAAATCCTACAGAATGGGGCGGAGACGTCGAGTTTGTCGGTGTATCGGCCAAAGCGATGACCGGTATTGATGAGCTTTTAGAAGCGATCTTGCTTCAAGCCGAAGTGATGGAACTCAAAGCAAATCCGGAAGTTATGGCAAAAGCGGTAGTTGTAGAGTCTACACTTGAAAAAGGACGTGGACCGGTTGCCACGGTTATCGTTCAAAACGGTACCCTTCATGTCGGAGACAACATCGTGTGCGGTGGCGCTTATGGACGTGTTCGGGCATTGATCAACGATCGTAAAGCACAACTCCAAGAAATCGGACCGAGTCAAACAGCGGTTGTCGTCGGTTTGAGCGATGTACCGCCATCGGGTGAAGTGATGATGGCTATGGAGAGCGATCGTGAAGCGCGTGAAGTAGCACAAAAACGTGCTGAGTATGATCGCCACCGTGAACTTTCATTGAGCACCAAAGCATCGTTTGATGATTTGACGTCGTTGATTGCCGAAGGTCGTATTAAAGCCCTTAAAGTGGTTCTCAAAACCGACGTTCACGGTTCTCTTGAAGCGATTAAATCGGCTCTTGCAGAATTGCGTAATGAAGAGGTTAAAGTTGAAGTGATCTCCAGCGGTGTCGGCGGTATTACCGAAAACGACGTTGCCTTGGTCAATAACAGTGAAAACTGTGCCCTATTAGGATTCAACGTACGTCCTACCGGTAATGTCAATGCGATGGCAAAACAAATGGGTGTAGAGATCAAAACCTACTCGGTTATCTATCAGCTAATCGACGATGTTAAATTATTGCTCGGCGGTATGATGGCTCCACAGTTCCGTGAAGAAAATACTGGACAAGCCGAGGTTCGTGATACGTTCCCTATGCCAAGAGGCAGCGGAACCATCGCAGGATGTGTGGTCGTTGACGGTAAACTGGTACGCGGCGGAATGGTCCGTGTTATCCGTGACGGTGTTGTTATCCATGAGGGTGATCTTACTTCTCTTCGACGTTTCAAAGACGATGTTAAAGAGGTTGGTAAAGGGATGGATTGTGGTGTTGTCCTCAACGGATATACTGACGTTAAAGTGGGTGACGTTATCGAAACCTTCAAAAAAATCGAGACTAAAGTATCCCTGTGACACCGGCACAAATCAAAATCAAGCGAACGGAATCAATCCTCAAAGAGTTGATCCCCGAAGCGATTTCACAACTTTCCGATGCGCGTGTGCGTGAAGTGGATGTTATCGATGTTCACTGTTCCCGCGGTCGAAGCGATGCGAAAGTCTATCTGGATCCGCACGATTACACGCCTCAAGAGCAAGCGGTATTTTTAAAACTGCTCGAAAAAGCCCGCCCGATTATCGAAGAACACTGTATGAAAGATCAAGGGTGGTTCCGTAGTCCGCGTATGACCTTCGTCTTTGACGATACTCTTAAACGCAGTCAAAACATTGAAGCATTATTCGCACAAATCGCCAAGGAGAAAAAAGATGAGTCTTGAGAGCGATATCAAAAAAATGGTCGAATCGATCGGCTTGTCACTTTATGACACGGCGGTTCTCAGTGAAAACGAAAATACGATTTTTCGTGTAAGTGTTACCGCTCCCGGTGGTGTAACACTGGATAAATGTGTTGAAGCGACCCATTTGATCTCTCCGCTGTTGGACGTTACCTCTCCGGTAAGCGGTGAATATCGTTTGGAAGTGAGTTCTCCAGGGATTGAGCGTAAACTTAAAACCCTCGATCATTTTGCCCAATCGGTCGGTGAAAAAGTTGCTTTGAGCACGATCGGCAAAGAGAAGTTTGAGGGAGAAATGATTGGTGTTGAAAATGATGAAATCATTTTAAAGACCAAAGAAAACGGTGAACAAAGAATCCCTTTCCGTTCTATCAGCAAGGCTAAAACCTACTTCGAGTGGTAATGGATACCGCCGTCATACAGTATGCTATGAAACTCGCGCTCGAAGCAGCGTGGGATTATCAACTCCTCACTTTTCCTAATCCTGCGGTAGGTGCGGCCTGTATTTCCGAAAATGGCTCTATACTATCCGTAGGTGCCCATAAATACGCAGGCGGCCCCCATGCCGAGGTTTATGCTCTGCGGGATGCGTATACGCTCTTAAGCGGTGACACTTCGATAGCAGATTCAGACGATTCTCATCATATCCACGAATACCTTCGTACCCATCACAATAATCTTTTCAGAACACTTTCTATGGCGGTGACTTTGGAGCCGTGTTCCCACAGAGGTAAAACCCCATCATGTGCTTTATTGGTTCGAGATTTAGGGATCAAATCACTATATGTCAGTTGTAAAGATCCCAATCCGGATGCGGCTGGCGGCGGTGAAATCGTACGTGCATCAGGCGTTGAATGTGTTTTCGGGATCATGGAAGCAGAGGGGCAAAAACTTCTGGAACCGTTTTTAAAATGGCAGAATAGTCCCTTTGTTTTTTTTAAATGGGCACAACGGCTCGACGGTACGATCGATAACGGAACGATCAGTTCGGCCACTTCACGAACGCATATGCATGCATTACGGGATAAATGCGATTTGATCGTGATCGGAGGCAATACGGTACGGGCTGATCGACCGACACTGGATGCGCGGATGGTGAACGGCAAAGCTCCCGATGTATTGATTTATTCTCGTGAGAGAGACTTTGACCGAACAATTCCACTTTTCACTATCCCCAATCGACAGGTTTTTATTGCATCTGATTTTGAACCGATTCGTCAGTATCGTTTAGTAATGATCGAAGGGGGTGCTGGGATGTTGCAAGCAAGTCAGAGTGTAAGCGATTGGTATCTCAGTTACATTGCGCCTAAAATCGGCGGAGGATCGCAAACTCTTGGACCCATTACAGAGGATTTTGAGGTACTGCACGCTAAAATCACCGATAATATAATTCTTTGGATGAAGAAACAACAGGAACTTTTATGACCAAGCAAGAAAAAATCGTATCGATGTTCAACGATATCGCCCCGACGTATGACCGTGCCAATCGGGTGCTCAGTATGGGTGTCGATACCTTTTGGCGTCGCAAGGCATGCGATTTGGCATTTGGTTATTGTTCTTCTAAAACGATCGATTCTATCGTCGATGTTGCGTGCGGAACAGGCGATATGATGGGATACTGGGATCGTCGAGCCCAGAAGGCAGGAATCGGCGTGAATGAGATTGTGGGGGTTGATCCCTCCGAGGGGATGGTCGGTGTCGGACGGGAGAAATTTCCTCAGATGTCGTTTCATATCGCTCCGGCAACCGAGCTGCCGAAAGGTGACGGTTCGGCGGATATTATCAGTATCTCATACGGCATCCGCAATGTAGTCGAACGTCAAGCGGGATTGGGTGAATTTAACCGTGTCCTCAAACCGGGGGGATTAGTGGTAATCCTCGAATTTATGAAAAACGAAAATCCATCTGCACTTGGAAAAGTTCGTGATTGGTACATGAATAACGTACTACCGCGTATCGGCGGATTGATCTCTAGCAACTACGAAGCGTATCGTTATCTCCCTGATTCCATCGAAGGATTTTTAACGGTGGCTAAAATGAAACAGGAACTCGAAGAAGCGGGTTTTGAGATGCTTTATACGAAAAGTTTCTCGATGGATATTTCGACCTTGATGATCGCCCGTAAAAAGTAATCCTATGGCTTCCACTCTAAGCGTCAGTGGTCTTAATGAACAGATCAAGATACTCCTTGAAACCTCTTTTGAATTTGTCAGTGTCGAGGGGGAACTCTCCCGTGTGACCAAGCACGGCAGCGGACACATCTATTTCACCCTCAAAGACAACGAATCCGCGATCAAATGTGTTATGTTCAAAGGCAACGCGGCACGCTTGAAGTTCTCTCTTGAAGAGGGGGCCCATATCATCCTGCACGGGGCACTCTCTCTCTACAAACCGCGCGGCGAATATCAGATCAATGCATTCAGTGCCGAACCCTACGGTGCGGGTGCATTGGCGGTAGCGTTCGAGCAGCTGAAACAAAAATTGGAAGCAAAAGGGTATTTTGACCCTTCGCATAAAAAACCTTTTCCGAAATTTCCCCAAACGATCGTTTTGGTCACATCTGCAACGGGTGCGGCATTGCAGGATATGCAGCGGGTGGCAATGCAACGGTGGCCACTGGTCAAGCTCATTGTGTTGGATGTATTGGTACAGGGGGCAAGCGCTTCAGGACAAATAGCCGATGCACTGCGTTATGCCGATACGCTGCGCGCAGATGCGGTGGTTGTAGGACGGGGCGGCGGAAGTATCGAGGATTTATGGCCGTTTAACGAGGAGATCGTCGCCGATGCGATTTTTGCGATGCAGACTCCCGTAATGTCGGCGGTAGGGCATGAGATCGACTGGGTCATCAGCGATTACGTGAGCGATATGCGCGCACCGACACCGAGTGCCGCGATGCAGATGCTCCTCCCCGATCAAAACGAGTTGTTCCAAAGTATCGATGAGATCCGCTACAGTGCGTATGGAATGGTGGCTCAGAGATTGGAGCGTAAACGCGAACAACTCCTATCGATGCAGGAGGCGTTTAAACGCCACGGCGTTGAACATCGTTTAGAGGTGCAACGAGAGCTGATTATAGAGCTGCGAGAACGTTTGAATCGACAGATGGTGCAGCGATTGGAACAGAACCGTCGTGATCTTGCTCCATTGATGGAGCGGTTAACTCAAAGTATCGAGTCGACACTGCGTCAGAAGCAGTTTATGATGACTCAATTAACCGAAGGATTCTCTGCCAATCATCCGAAAAATAAAAACAAAAGCGGATTTGCCCAAATTGCCCGTGAGGGGAAAGTGATCGATTTGGATGAATTAAAAGTAGGGGATCGGTTTGATGCGATGAACGACCATAGAGTCGTTCGTTCGGAAGTAGTAGAAATTATTTCAATGTAACGGGCGGGAAGTACATATGAGCCAATGAGGCTCCCTCTGCCGCAAAGCGTTTGAAGAATTTATCCATCGGATCTTCTTTGTTCCAAACCGGATCTTTTACTTTTGTAAGTTCTTCCACCCGTTTTTTCGCATCGAATTCGACACCGATACTATCTACAAGTCCCACTTTTTTTGCTTGCAATGCGGTAAAGATATGGGCATCTGCATAGTCGCTGCTTTTTGTCGGATCGAGTTTACGGGCACGTGCGACGTCGCCGACAAACAGATCATACGTTCCGCCGATCACTTTGTCAAGCTCTGCCCGCTCCGCTACACTCCACGGACGGTCGAATGTTCCGACTTGTTTGTAGGCTCCTGCGTGGACGACTTGGGTTTTGATCCCCACTTTTTCCATCAGGCCCGAGATATCGGCACCTTCCATGATAACACCGATGGAACCGATCATACTGCCGGGATTGGCAACGATTTCATTTCCCCAAATACCGGAATAATAACCGCCGCTGGCCATGATGCCCGCAGCATAAACAACCGTCGGCTTGGTCTCGGCGAGACGCTTGATCGCATAGGCGATTTCGACCGATGGAGCCACCGCACCGCCGGGAGAATCGATACTGAACAATACCCCTTTGATGTCTTTATTTTCACGTGCTTCATCGATTTGTTCGATCATGGACGTCGCATCTAAAATCGGCCCTTTAAGGGAGATTTTTTGTAGATTATGGGGTGAAATTCCATCTTCGCCGGACGGGAAAATAAGCCAAAGGACAACAAGCACTAAAACGGTCGCTTTAAAATGTGATTGGATAAATTTAAGCCCTGTCGCAAGGCATGAGCCGATTTTTCGGATAAATTGCATCATTTGATTTTTTCCCCTTGGATATAAACCGATTCGACAGTGCGCGGCTGGAGTATCAGATGGATCGGCAGCTGCTCATTGATAGGGTAGTTGACCCGTACTATGAGAATATCGGCATCGTATGTAGGTGCGATTGTACCACAATTGAGCCTTAATGCCGTGGCTGCTTGTGCGGTAACGCTTTGAAACAGACTGTTTGCCAGGGTGAGAAGATCGTGTTGCGTGTGCATAAAGAGCGCAGCTTTCATCTCTTCGAATAAATCCAGAGTATAGTTTGAACTCATCCCGTCCGTTCCGCACAGCCACGGGATTGTATGGGTGTCAAGGCGCCGCAAATCGAGAGCGCCGTTTCCGAGGAGGCGATTGGAGATCGGACAGTGGATGATACTGTGCCCACCCTCTTTGATCACTGAGATCTCTTCGTGATTTGCTTGGATTGCATGGGTGAATAAGGTAGGAATTTCGCTGAAATAGCTTAAAAATTCGTTTGCCGTATTGGCGGCTTTGGTCTGTTTTAAGAAGTTCTGGAAAAATGGCTGAAACGCTCCGCTGTCATTATCGAGCCATTCGCGCTCCGCAAGACTCTCCATAAAATGGGCGGTAACCCGCAAATCTTTTTCTTTTGCGTATTTGAGGGCTTTTTGGATCAAAATTCGGTGAACGGAGTAAGGGGAATGGATAGCTACGGCAGGATTGAACCCTTCACGTTTGATCTCCTGTGAAGCAAAAAGACGCTCTTGAAAATTGGCGTAGAGTGCATCGGCCATAGCCGGATCAGAACCGATCAGCTCGTTGAAAAAGACCACTTTTTGGGGTGCTTGACGGCAGGGATCCAAATCAAATCCGTATGAACTCACCGCCCCGAATGCGGTGATTCCGTTGGAGAGCATGGTCTCAATGGCATGCGTCGTACACGCATCGTCACACTCGTTTATAAGGTCGTCCCTAGAAGCGATGACACTGGAGAGCCATGGCATAAACTCTCCGTAGGTGAGGGTGGATCGGTTGGCGCTGAATTCTAAATGGACATGCGGATTGATCAGTCCCGGAAGAAGAACCGAACCTTCACCCAACTCGGTACATTGTGCTCCGAAACGGGAGCGTAAATCGTCGTTCGGTGCCACTTCAAGAATCGTTTTGTCAAATACGATTCCGTGATCACGGAGAATCGTTCCGTCGGTAAAAATTGCGTCACTGAGAAGTATTTGCACTTCATCCCTTTAATCGAATATTCAAAAAAAGAAAGTATAGCAGAAGCGTATAAATGCTCCTTCAGAGACGACGGAATCGGTTAGAACTTGAAGCGATTTAGTTGCTTATAATATAGAACCTCTTATAATCTACCCTTAAAACAGAAATCAAGGTTTAATCAATGAAAATAGTAGTAATCCAAGGGCCAAACCTCAATATGTTAGGTGTTCGAGAACAGCAAGTATACGGTCCGATGCGTTTAGAGCAGATTCATGCTCAAATGAAAGAGGTCGCAACTCAAAACGGAGTTGATATTGAGTTTTACCAAAGCAACCTTGAGGGAGAAATCGTTGACCGTATTCAAGAGTGTTACGGCGATGCGCACGGGATCATTATCAATCCGGCTGCCTATAGTCACACCTCTATCGCGATTCGTGACGCGATCAGTGCGGTAAACATTCCGACCATCGAAGTTCACATCAGCAACATCTATCGTCGTGAAGAATTCCGTCAAAAAAGTATGACGGCTCCGGTATGTACCTCTTCTATCGTCGGATTCGGTCCGTTCGGTTACCATTTGGCGATGATCGGGATGATGCAAATCCTCAGTGAGATCAATGCAATGCTTCAAGCTCAGCAAGGTACGACAGAAGAGTAAACCATGCCGTTATGCCGTATACTCGATGAGAGCCATAGGGTTTACGTCGATCGGTATTTTCCTGCGTCGCTTAAAAAAGCTTCCGGTTACCGCTATCGTGTTCTTTTGGGAGTGGGCGGAAACATCGGTGATACACGCCGTCGGATGAATCATTTGTGGATTTATCTGGGGAGAGTGCCGCGGGTCTGCAGAATCCGAAGTGGAGTGATCCTTCGTAATCCCCCTTTCGGATTTACGGAACAGCACGATTTTGACAATACGGTTATCGAAATCGGGACGTCATTGGAGCCAAAAGCACTTTTGCGGCTGATTTGGCGGATAGAGAAACGTTTTGGGCGTCGTCGCAGTTTTGCGAATTCGCCGAGAACGTTGGACTTGGATATACTATTCTTTGAGAATCGATCAATCAATACGGCGGAGTTGAGTATTCCACACCTTCATTGGAGGGAACGCGCCAGCGTGACGATTCCTCTTAGAAGTTTGGCGCATCGGAACATACGGAGAAAATATGAAAATTTTGACATTTAGCGGTGCCACTCCAGCCGAGGCGCTTAAAAAAGCGCAATTGGAAGTCGGCGAAGAGGCGATGTTGATTGAAACGCGCGAAGTGCAGAAAAAATCGCTCGGCAAAAGCGCTTTGTATGAGATCGTGGTCGGTGTTGAAGAAAATTCCGTTCCTAAGCCCAGAGCAAAAGTGGAAGAGCCGTTGATGAAACAGCGACCGTTAGCTCAAAAAAGCAGTGATGTCCTTTATAATATATCCGAAGCGGCCAAACAAATCTCAAAAATTGCCGAAGTAACCGAAGAAGAGCGTACTCCGGCTCAGATGCCGGTGAGGGAGAGCGAAGATCTCAAGCGGATTAAAGAGGAGATTGAAAAACTCGGTGACAAAGTCAAACTGATTCAGAATATGTTCTGGTCTGAAAAAGCACCCAAAATTCAGGCGGCTATCCCCCCTGAATTTGCCGAGATTTACCGACTTGCCCAACAAAGCGGAATGGATCAGGAACATCTTGACGAGATTATGCAGCTGACGTTGGAACATATGCCTTCGAAAATGCGTGAAAGCTCGGCTACGGTTAAACGTTATTTCCAAGTACTTATGCGTAAAATGATCCCGGTCCGTCTCGAAACGCCCCCTAGAAACGGAGCTAAAAAGGTAATCATGCTCGTCGGTCCCACGGGGGTCGGCAAGACGACTTCTATCGCCAAATTGGCTGCGCGTTTCTCTTATCTGCTGGAGAAAAAATACAAAGTAGGTCTGGTCGTGCTCGATACCTATCGTATCGGGGCGGTTGAGCAGCTGATGCAGTATGCACGAATGATGAAACTCGGAATTGAGACAGTTGTTGATCCCCCTGAGTTTTCGAGCGCGTTGAATGCATTGCGCTATTCGGATTATATTTTGATCGATACCATGGGCTCTTCTCCGTACGACAAAGGAAAGATCGAAAAGATTTATGAATGCCTGCGCGGTAACGATACCGAATACAGTGTTGATGTGGTCTTGGTGATGCCAAGCTCGATCAAATACGAGGATCTCAAAGCGACCTATGAAAATTTCGCCCCACTCGGGATTGACACGATGATGTTTACAAAGCTGGATGAAACCAGAGGTTTCGGTAATATTTTTTCACTCGTCTATGAGACCAAAGTACCGATTAGTTACTTTTCTGTAGGACAGGAAGTCCCCGAAGATTTAGTGGTGGCAACGAGCGATTTCTTGGTCGAATGCCTGATGAACGGATTTTCCAGAGGTGAGAACACATGAATCATCAAGCCGCTAAACTCGAAGCTTTAGTCAATCAAAATCGAAATACGGCAGCAAAAAAAACTCGTTTTATAGCGATTACCAGCGGTAAAGGCGGTGTCGGCAAAAGTACGATCAGCTCAAATATGGCACATGTAATGGCAAAATATGGGTTGAAAGTGGGAATATTTGATGCGGATATCGGACTTGCCAATCTGGATGTCATGTTCAATGTCAAAATCCAAAAAAATATTTTACACGTGCTCAAGGGAGAAGCGACGGTCAATGAGATATTGGTTCCGATTGAAAAAAATCTCGTCCTGATTCCGGGAGAGAGCGGAGAAGAGATTTTTAAATACGCATCGGGAGGGTTGTTCGAGCGGTTTATGGATCAAGCCTCCGTACTGGATGATTTGGATGTGATGCTGATCGATACGGGAGCCGGAATCGGTGAACACATTCAGCTTTTTTTACGAGCTTGTGACGATGTTATTGTCGTCACGGTTCCTGATCCCGCCGCAATTACGGATGCGTACGCTACGATTAAAGTGACCGCAAGGTTACGTGATGAAATCAATGTTATAATGAATCAGGTTCGCTCGTCCAAAGAAGCGGAAAGTCTGTTTGAAAAAATCCATAAAGTGGCACAAGCCAATATCGGGAACGGATTAAAACTCAGCTATCTCGGGCAAATTTCAAATGATGCTAAAATTGCGAACAGCGTCAAGAAAAGAGCCCTGTTTAGTCGGGACTATCCGACATCTACACCGACAATTGAATTAGAACAGATTGTTAAGCGAATCGCAAAAAAATTGGAACGAAATGTGCTAGTAGATCCCAAAGAGAGTGGTCTTGGAGGCTTGTTTAAGCGTCTTATGGAGCACTTTTAATTTTATAAGGTGCGCCAATGCGAGGTTCGAATTTTGTCTCTTTTTTGACAGTACAAGGTTTTTTTATCGGTATTGTTTTTGGGATACTTAAGTCGACCTCACCGGAGAGTTTTTTAGGGTTTGTGATCCTTATCAGCACGTTTTTTTATCTTTTTGCCCATTTGTGTGTCGGCTTTTTCTTCCAAACATTGGGAGTAAAAAATCATCCGTTTCCCAAAGCTTCCCATGAGCACAATTTGGACTTTTTTGTACGTGAGATCAATAAACGAGAACAATTCATCGATGCATTTTACACCCATAAAGCGGATCTGTTAGATGAAAACAATGGACGGGGGCAAGGATGAGCGGCGCAAATGTCTATTCACAAGAGTTAAAACACCGTGAAGACCAGCTTGCAATTCAGTATTTGCCTGCAGTAAAGGCGATGTCCTTTCGGCTTAAAGAGCGCCTGCCCAGCTCGATCGATTATATGGATTTGAGCGCGATAGGGACTGAAGAGCTGGTAAAACTGGCACGCCGTTACGACGAAACGCAGAATGATTCGTTTTGGGGATATGCCAAGACGCGCGTATACGGTGCGATGCTCGATTACCTGCGTTCGTTAGATCTGGTAAGCCGATCAAGCCGACGACTGATCAAAGAGATTGACAGCGCTATCGAGCTTTACATGAGCGATCACGATGATGAGCCCACCGATGCGGAACTGTCGGAAATATTAGGTATTGAAATCGATAAAATCCATGAAGCTCGGATCGCATCGGATATTTATACGGTTTTGCCACTGGATGATCAATTGGGAACCCCCGAAGAGGGGGGGATATTGGAGCGGATAGAGCATGAAGATCTTATCGAAGCGATTCAAAACGTTTTATCCGGATTTGAGGAGCGGGAACAGATCATCATCCAGCTCTATTATTTTGAAGAACTGACCCTCAAAGAGATCAGTGAAATCGTAAACATCACCGAATCGCGTATTTCGCAGATTCACAAATCGGTAATACGGCGCATTAAAGATGCGGTAGGGGGAAGATAATGGCAGATATTTTATCGCAAGAAGAGATTGATGCCCTTCTCGACGTTGTTGATGACGAAGGAGACGGAGCGTTAGAATCGGCTGACGATTCCCTTTTCCCCCAACGCCAAATTACCCTGTATGACTTTAAACGTCCCAATCGTGTCTCGAAAGAGCAGCTTCGGGCTTTCCGCGGTATTCACGACAAAATGGCACGTTCCATCGCATCCCAGATATCCGCAATTATGCGTTCCATCGTAGAGATACAGCTTCACTCGGTCGACCAGATGACCTATGGGGAGTTTTTGATGTCCCTTCCGAATCCTACGAGTTTCAACGTCTTTTCGATGAAGCCGTTGGAAGGTAACGGGGTTTTGGAAATCAATCCCTCCATCGCATTTCCGATGCTGGACCGTATTTTAGGAGGTAAAGGGGAGCCTTTCGAAGCGAATCGGGAATTTTCCGATATCGAGCTCTCCCTATTCGAGACGATATTGCGGGTAATGATGGGGACACTCCGCGAAGCGTGGGCTCCCGTTACCGATTTGTATCCTCAAGTCGAATCCAAAGAATCCAGCCCTAACGTTGTTCAAATCGTCGCTCAAAATGAGATTGTCGTGATGGTCGTTATGGAGATTATCATCGGACACAGTTCAGGAATGATGAACATCTGTTATCCGGTTATCGCCCTTGAACCGGTATTGCCGAAACTTGCCAGCCGTGATTTGATGCTGAATGAAACCAATTCCAAAAAAAGCCGAAATCAAGAACTTCAAGTTCTTTTAGGCGGTGCGCATGTCAATGTTGAAGTCAACCTTGGTGAAGCCGAATTAACGCTGCATGAGTTGTTGGAATTAGGTGAGGGAGATATAATACGGCTCAATATTCCTGCCGATGACGTCGTCCATGTCAGTGTGGACGGGAAAAACCGTTTTGTCGGACAGATGGGGTTACGCCGATTTAGAAAGTCGATTCAGATCAGCTCTCTTATCGACACCGAAAAAGATGCCGTCAAACGGGCACTTAAAGAGTTTGAGACCAAACGTAAAGCACGTATCAGCGGTGTTAAAGATATGATTCGCGGGCCATTAGAAGATGAGGAGGATGAAGATGAGTGATTTTGCCGGAGTATTTGCAAATGAGGCAGTTGCTACAATAGAGGGGTTGACGGGTCAAACCCCCTCTATCATCCTCAAAGAGGCAGAAGATATCTCTATCGTCTCCAATGTTATCCCGCCTATAGCCTTGATTCATGTCAGCTTCAGCGGAGATGCTTCGGGGCGCGGATTGATCATGATGCCTCCGCAATTGGCGACGGCATTGGGCGATATGATGCTCGGCGGCGAGGGAGAAGCGCAGGATACGATGTCGGATGAGGATCTTGATGCGGCGAAAGAGATTGTTTCCAACATCGTCGGGGCAATGAGTACGACATTGGGATCCCAAAAAGAGCTTCCGAAATTTACGATCAAACCGGAGCGTGCCGAATTTATCGCTGAAAACGGAGAAGTGAATCTTGATAATTTTGCGAAAATGTTTGTGTTCAGTTTCACATTGGGCTCAATCAATTCACTCATGATGTTCGCAATTGATTCCGGAATCAAAGCTGCTTTGAGCGGCGGTAAAATGTCTGAATCGCAGGCAACAGCAGCACCATCGTCATCCGGATCTATCTTTGATACTCCCTCTTCAGAGCCGGCGGTGAAACTCGAAGAGGGTGAGATGAAAAATATCGGTCTCATTATGGACGTAAAACTTCCGGTTCGCGTTCGTATCGGGAAGAAAAAAATGCTTTTAAAAGATGTTCTCAGCATGGATATCGGTTCGGTTATAGAACTGAATCAACTCGCGAATGATCCGCTTGATATATTGGTAGACGATCATGTCATTGCACAGGGTGAAGTGGTTATTGTAGATGGAAATTTTGGTGTTCAAATTACCTCTATCGGAACCAAACGAGATCGTCTGAACAAACTCAAAGGGTAGTTATGGCGCGTAGAAACGGGAAAAAAAAAGAGTACCCAAGCAGCCGTTATGTTAAGGATATCAAATCTGCGGACGTTTGGAGTGTCTTTAAGATTATCGCCGACTTTGTACAGGGATTTGATGAATTAGGAGATCTCGGTCCTTCGGTAACAATTTTCGGAAGTGCCCGGGTGGATGAAAAACATCCTTATTATCAGCAAGCAATGCAACTCTCAAGCATGCTCGGAGAGCGCGGCTACAATATTATCACGGGAGGCGGACCGGGACTAATGGAAGCGGCCAACCGCGGTGCGTATCAACACGAGAATGTGGAGTCGATCGGACTTAATATTGAGCTTTCGGCTGAACAACAGCCAAACCCGTATATTACGAAAGGGCGAAGTTTCGATTATTTCTTTTCACGCAAAGTAATGCTAGTCAAGTATTCGATGGCATACGTTATTTTTCCGGGTGGATTCGGAACGCTTGATGAGATGTTTGAAGCATTGACGCTTATCCAAACCCGTAAAGTTTGGGGGGTACGGCTTTTCATTATCGGTACGGAATTTTATGCCCCTTTGATTCAGTTTATCCGGGATAAATTGTTGGGAGAAGGGATGATCGATGAAAAAGATTTGAAGCTCTTTATCCTCACCGATGATTTGGATTTGGTCGTAAGAGAGATTGAAAAATCATTGGTAGCACAAATGGCCACACTGGAAAAAGAGGGGCTCAATGATACGAAATATTATAAGATCCTCTCCAGTTATTTTGAAAACAGACCGATTTGTGACGGGAGCGATGCATAATGGGTAAAAAAGTATTGATCGGAATGAGCGGAGGGGTAGATTCAACCGTCTCGACACTTCTCCTCAAAGAACAAGGATATGAAGTTGAGGGAGTTTATATGAAACTTCATTCCAAACCCGGCTATCATGAAATCCATCAAGCGCGCGCACAGAAAGCGGCCGACTTTGCCGGAGTCAAACTTCATATTCTCGATCTTCAAGAGCAATTTAATGCTAAAGTGTTTACCCCGTTTATTGAAACCTATAAAGAGGGGAAAACCCCTAACCCGTGCGCATTGTGCAACCGTAATATTAAATTCGGTGCGATGGTGGCATTCGCCGATTCGATAGGTGCCGATTTCGTTGCAACAGGTCATTATATCCGTCATGACGGACAATATCTTCTTCAGGCACACGATGATACGAAAGATCAAAGCTATTTCCTGTTTTATATTGATCCGGCATTGGTTCCGCGCCTTTTATTTCCGTTGGGAGAACGTCACAAGAGCGATATTAAAGCATTCGCCGCAAGTGTTGAAGGACTCGAATCGTTTGCATCCCAAGGTGAATCGAGCGAGATCTGTTTTGTAGAAACAACCTATATGGACGTTCTAAAGCCTTACGTCCCTGTCGATCAAGAAGGAGACGTCCTCGATATGGAAGGCAAGGTTGTCGGAAAACACAAAGGATACATGCATTATACGATTGGTAAACGTAAAGGGTTTACCGTTAATGGTGCACATGATCCCCACTTTGTCGTAGAGATTAAACCTGAGACAAACCAAATCGTCGTCGGAACACGCGAAGATTTGGAGTGTCGCCGTGTCGAGTTGGAGCGGGTCAATATGTTTGATGAGAGAAAAGAGTTTGAATGTGATGTCAAACTTCGTTACCGTACCACGGCGGTTCGCTGTTCGGTTAAAATTGACGGAGATCATGCAGTAGTCGAATTGCATGAACCGGTCTTGGGTGTTGCATCAGGGCAGGCAGGTGTCTTTTATGACGGAGAAAAATTACTCGGGGGCGGGTGGATCGTTTGATAACTCCAAAGCAAAAAATTGTTGCGGCTGGAATCATCGGTAATGTTATCGAGTATTACGATTTTGCTCTGATCGGTTTTTTAGCGGTGATGATGGGAAATCTGTTTTTCCCTTCACATGATCCTTTTCTATCATTATTAGGCTCTTTCGGCGCATTTGCCGCCGGTATGATTATGCGTCCGGTCGGGGCTTTGATTTTTGGCCATATCGGTGATCGTGTCAGTCGGCGTACAGCGTTGATGAGTTCTCTCATTATGATGGCACTGCCGACCTTTTTAATCGGTTTTTTACCGACATATGCACAAATCGGGATGATGGCTCCGATCCTTTTGGTACTGCTGCGTATGATTCAGGGACTTTCAGTCGGGGGTGAATATGCCAGTTCAATTGTTTATCTGGTAGAACAATCCTCCCCTAACCGTCAAAATCTATACGGCTCTTTTGTCTCAGTCGGGGCTAAAATCGGTATGGCGATAGGATCAGGTTTTTGCGGGGCACTGCTATGGTATATAGGTGCTGATGCGATGGGAGAATGGGGTTGGAGGATTCCGTTTATAGGAAGCATTGTTATTGCTGCAGCCGGACTTTATCTGCGTCAAAATCTAACTGATAATTATACGCCAAACGACGATAAAATTGTTCCTATTGTTGCGATTTTACGGCATCATCGTCGTGAATTTTGGCAATTTCTTAGTGTTGCTTCCGCTATATGGGTACTGTACTATACGGTCTTTATTTATCTGCCGGTTTGGCTTGAGGGGAGTGCAGGACTCAGCAAAGTTGAAGCGGGGCAGATCAATACGATCTCTATTGTAGTAGGGGTTATTTTTATTCCTCTGATGGCGATGGTCGCAGATAAAATCGGATCGCTTCGTTTAATGCGGCTTACGGCAATAACGCTCGCGATAAGTATTTACCCCCTCTTTTTCTGGATGAGTATCGGAGGTTATTGGGGAGCTTTGGGAGGAACGATCGTTTTAGTGATTTTATTGTGTTCGTTTCAATCGCCAATTTTTGCTTCGACCGTAAATGCATTACGTTACCATGGTTACCGTGCCTCGTTTACGGCGGTTATTTTAGGCAGTGCGGCAGGTATCGTAGGCGGCGTTACGCCCGCCCTGATGACTTCAGTGACTCAACTGAGCGGGGATCCGTATGCCCCCTCCTATATCATCGCGATCGCATCAGCTATCGGATGGATAGTCCTTAGAGGCGTACGGGTTTAAAGATGGATTTCATCAGCGGAAATTCCATCATTTTTTCGGGGTTGCTTTCACCGTTGATGTTGACAATTTTCAGCCGTCCGTAGCCGTTATTAAAATCATTGGCTAAATCGTATACCGTCCCTACGATGGTCAGCTTGCCGCTTTCTACATCTGCTTTAAATTCTTTCTCTGCATAAAACACTTATTGATGTACATTGTTCACAACACCTGCGAGCCATTTTGTTTCATCCGTACCCATCATCGATGTTTTGCGAATCGCCAAAGAGAGTGAATCGAGCTCTTGAATAATATGCGGCCCTTCGGCAGAATAATCGCTTAACGCCGCTTTGATCGCACCGCAGCGTGAATGGCCGACGATAATGAGCAACGGGGTATTCAAATGACGGACACCGTATTCGACACTCCCCATATTGGAGCCGAATTGATTGCCGATATTACGGATCATAAAGAGATCATTTTCCGGTGTTGCATCAAGAGAAATACTTTGAAAACGGGAGTCTGAACACCCGATTACCGTGGCACGGGGATGTTGTCCGTTTTTGAGTTTTTCAAAAAAGGTCGAACCGGAATGATTGACATAATAATCATTTTGGGAGATTACATCCGCAAACATTTTTTGAGCCATCTCTTGCAGTTCTTGGGTGTTGGGAACCGTATGATGGGAGGCTGAAGGTTCGGCTGAGTTGGCCAGAACCAACGAACTTGAAGTCAGAGCAAAAAATTTGAGAAACGTCCGCTTATTCATCGGTTACCCCCTGATTTGGTAACCTTAAGTGTACCACAAAAGAAGAGGGATTAAAACTTCATAGAGGTGTTTGTATCATTTGAAGTGGGTATGTCCGCTTCGCCTGCATTCTCGGTTGCGGGCTCGGACGGATTGGATTCACTGAACAAATCGGTGACGCTTTGATTGCTCTCTTCTGTGGTCGGTATTACTTCTTCTTTTTTTGGCGGAGTCATCACCTCTTGATATTGAGGGATGACGATACCACGGCGTTTCATGATTTTATAGATGATACGAGAGCGGTTCACGACGTATTTTTGATTGCCGGTCGCGTTGTAACGGATAGGGTTAGGGAGAACAGCCGCCAAATGAGCCGCTTCGAGTCCGGTTAGATTCTTGGCACTTTTATGATAATAATGGCGGGCCGCAGCTTCGATTCCGAAAATCCCGTCTCCCCATTCCGCAACGTTGAGGTAGAGCTCAAGAATTTGTCGTTTCGAGAGGGTACTCTCAATCCGCCATGTCAGGATCGCTTCTTTGATTTTACGGATCGGATTTTTACTCGGTGAGAGGTAAAGGTTTTTGGCGAGTTGCTGGCTTATGGTACTTCCTCCGGCCACAGACCCTTTTTTCAGACTCCGCTCCAATGCCTGTTCCATTCCATTCACATCAAAGCCGTCATGGTTCCAAAATTTATCGTCTTCTCCGATGAGAACCGCTTTGATAATATTGGGTGAAATCTGAGAGATGGGTACCCACTTTTGGGTGATGTGCATGTCACGGTTTTCAGAAGCCCATTGATCTTCTCTGTACTCCATAAAGGCGGTAGGAATAGGGTGAATATCCCGTAAATCGGAAACATTCGGATAGATGAGATACCGTCCGATATCGATAAATCCACCGATCAGAAGGATAATAAAAAAAAGTTTGAGTTTAGACATGATTAATCCATATTGAGTTTAGGCAGATGCCATTGTTTGTAATACGCTAGGAGCCGTAAAAAGATTGCAAATCCGGCGACTCCGGCGACTCCCCATGTATTGATCATATCTACTTGCACTAAAAGCAGCAGCAAGACAGAAACAATAATGGCGATTGAACCATAAAAATCGCTGATCAAGACAGAGGGGACTTGGTTGATCATCGTATCGCGTAAAACCCCTCCGCCGACTGCCGTTAGGAAACTCAGTATCATGACACCGAAGAAATTAAACTCAACCTCGATGGCCAGCAGGGCGCCTGTGATACTAAAAGCCACCAGCCCGATCGTATCCGAGACGACAAACAGCCATTGGCGCTCCAGCTGTTCACGACGGTAAAGGCGGAAGGCGAAGGCGAACAGGATGGTTATGATGACAGTCAGTGCCGGATAGTATTCGTTAAACGCAAAAGGGGTCCGTCCCAGAAGAACATCCCGCACGACACCGCCACCGAGTGCAGTGAGCGATGCAGAGATGATCAGACCGAGCAGATCGAGGTTATTACGAACCCCGACCAAAAACCCGCTCAGGGCAAAAGCGAAAATCCCGAGAATATCGGCGGCTAGGACGACATCAAACATTCGGTGCGCGGTAGTTTTCTTTGAAACTCACGTAACGTTTGGCCGAAGCATACAGCTCTGCAACTTCTTCGTCACTCAATTCTCTCACCACTTTTGCAGGGCTTCCCATGATAAGCGAGCGGGGAGGAAAAATTTTGTTTTTAGTTACTAGCGCACCGGCACCGACAATGGATTCTTTACCGATTACGGCACCGTCGAGGATTGTCGCTGACATTCCGATAAGGCAGGCATCTTCAATCGTACATCCGTGTAACATGACCCGGTGCCCGACAGTAACATCGTTTCCGATGATTGTCGGATATCCGTCACTCATATCGTCACGTTTGTGGTGGGTGACGTGTACCATACTCAAATCTTGAATATTGCTGCGATCTCCGATTTGGATATAGTGGACATCACCGCGAACGACGCATCCGAACCAAATACTTACATCTTCTCCCATTGATACACGTCCGATAACATCGGCAGAAGGTGCAATCCAAACGCGCTCTTTCATTTCGGGGGTATAGTTTAGATAATTACTGATCATCGAAATCCTTCGTTAACTCTCTTTAAATAATCGTGCCGTAAGTTGCTGCACGTAATTTGGAGTCTGTTTTTTGATTGAACTGTAGAGTTTATTAATTTCGGTTTCAACTATGGCATGAGAGTTGATGATTGATGAGCCGTCATGAGGAACTTTTACGTAGGTGCCGTCATTTTGGAGCTCATAGGCAAGATCATTGTCCGAAATTTGTAATTGCAAAATCTGGAGGAGTTTTGCCGATGATTCTTCTCCGGACACGGGTGTGAGCAATTCAATGCGACGCAAGAGGTTTCTCGGCATCCAATCGGCACTCGATATATAGGTTTGCGGCGTAGAGTGTTTAAAATAAAAAATTCGTGCATGCTCCAAATATTTCCCGATGATGGAGGTGACACGAATGTTGTCGCTAACCCCCTCGATGCCAGGACGGAGACAACAGACTCCGCGGATAATGAGCTCGATTTTAACTCCGGCTTGTGATGCTTTGTAGAGTGCGCGGATGATGTCCTCATCGACGAGAGCATTCATTTTGGCGATGATGACCCCTTCGCTTCCCATACGTGTTTCGTTGTGGATGAGCGAGAGGAGTTTCGGTTTGATCTGTGTCGGTGCCATGTAGAGTTCGCTCAGTTTCCCTTTTTTGCTGAATCCGGTCAAAAAGTGGAAAAATCGGGTCATATCATAGGTTATGGCATCATTGCTGGTCATGTAGCTGATATCGGTGTAGACGGTTGCGGTTGATGGGTTATAGTTTCCGGTACCTAAGTGAGCGTACTGTTTGAGTTTGCCATCGACACGGCGGGTGATGAGGGCGGCTTTGGCATGAACTTTAAATCCGGTGATACCGTAAATGACATGTGCTCCGGCATTTTCGAGTGCTTTCGCCCATTGCAGATTGTTTTCTTCATCAAAACGTGCCCGCAGTTCTACCATAACGGTGACCTGTTTTCCCGATTCTGCGGCTGCGATCAGAGATTGGACGATAACCGATTTGGAACCTGAACGATACAGCGTCATACGGATTGAGACGACATCGGGATCTTTTGCTGCAGTCTGGATGAGACGCACTACCGGCTCAAAACTCTCAAAAGGGTGGAACAAAACGAGATCTTGTTTGTCAAGAATAGTATACAAGCTCTCATCCGAATTTAGAGGAGGGAGATTGCGCGGTTTGAAACTCGGACTGGTGAGATGGGCAAAATCTTTGTTTCCGACAACTTGCCACAGGGCACCGAGATTGAGATAGGTTTGGAAACGGTAAATGTCATCCTTGAAAACATTTGCATGACGGTTGAAAAAATTGAGCAGATCATCGTCAGCATGGTTGCTTAATTCGAGACGAACGATTTCCCCTTTTTTACGGAGTTTGAGACCCTCTTCGAGGATCTCCATAAAATCGTCCGCTTCTTCTTCTTCAATCGCGATATCGGCATTTCGGGTGATGCGGAAAGCCGAGAATTTTATGAGCTCGTATCCCGGGAAAAGATCTTGGATATGCTCGGATACGATACTTCCGATCGGGATATAAATACGGTTATCAATATCGACGAAACGAGGCAATACACGCGGTATGCGGATAATGCCGTAGCGTTCGATGCTCGGTTCATCTTTATCTCGAAGCTTCACGATTTGCCCAAAACTGAGGTTATTCAGATGGGGAAAGGGGTGAGTTGCATCGACAGCGATAGGGACGATTACGGGATAGATGTTTTCATGAAAATATTTATCCAAAATTTTACGCTGTTCAGGGGTGGTTTCTTGATACGATTTGAAAAACATCCCCTCTTTTTCAAGATGATGCATGATGTCCAGCAAACAGTGTTCAACCACTTTTTGTTCATCATGCAGGTAGGTGCGGATCTCACGTAATTGATGCAACGGGGTAAAGCGATCTCCTCCCGATACATTGACTCCGGCACTGAAAAGTTTTTTTAATCCGGCAACCCGAATCATGTAGAACTCGTCGAGATTGGTTCCGTAAATAGCGAGGAATTTGAGCCGTTCCAAGAGGGGAAGAGATTCGTTCAGCGCTTGTTTTAAAACACGTGTATTAAATTGGAGCCATGAGAGTTCTCGATTGATATAAAGAATTGGATTTTTTAAATTAGTGGGCATAGTTTCTACCGGTTTTGGTTTTAAGTTAACGTGATTATATTATACTTAGGGTTACAAAAGGGGAACTTAATGAGTACATTCCAAATTTTGATGTTTGCTATGACACTTTTTTTCGCGTATCAAATCTTTCGTCACGTTCAAAATTTAGACGATTCCCCTCCTCATAATCCCGAAACAAAAAATCCTGAACCCGTTGTATCCGAACCTGCATCTGTCCTTGAAGCCGATAAAGCGTACGAAGCGGGAAATTTAGCAGGAGCAAAAATGCATCTGGAAGAGGCACTGCATGCCGATCCTGAAAACCCTGAGATTTTAAACAAACTTGCATTCGTCATCGCCAAATCCGGAGATCGACTCTCTGCGATCGAACTCTATGAACGCTCCTTGGAACTTGATGAGAATGATGATTTGACCCATAACGCGATCGCTTCCCTCTACCGTGCCGAACATGCGTATGAACGGGCCCAAGACCATTACCTTAAAGCTTTGGAGATAGATGATACGTATGCTCAGACCTATTATAATTACGGTAATCTGTTGGTTGATATGAATGATATCGATGCAGCGCGAAGCATGTACTCGCATGCACTTGATCTTCAGCATGATTTTTCGCAAGCGCGTGAAGCGTTGCAATCGTTAGGAGGAATGAAATGATTGACGACCAAGCAAGGTTGGCCGTTTTGATCGATGCGGACAATTCACAGCCTTCGATTATTGAGGGGCTCATGGATGAGATCGCCGCACACGGTATTGCCAGTGTCAAACGGATTTACGGTGACTGGACCGATACGAAACTCAAAGGATGGAAAAATGCCCTTTTGGAACACGGTCTTCATCCGATGCAGCAGTTTGCCTATACCACAGGGAAAAATGCGACCGATAGTGCGATGATTATCGATGCGATGGATCTGCTCTATACGAAAAACTTTGACGGCTTTTGTATTGTCTCAAGTGACAGTGACTTTACCCGTCTTGCCAGCCGTATCCGCGAATCGGGGATAAAAGTGTACGGTTTCGGAGAACAAAAAACCCCTAAAGCATTTATCGGCGTATGCGATAAGTTTATTTTTACCGAAAACCTCCGTCGTACCCAAAACCATAAAGAGACGCTTGCACCTAAAATCAAATCCGATAACAAAGCTCTGCTCGCATTGGTACGAAATGCCGTGGAAGATACGACGAATGAAGCTGGATGGTCGTATCTGGGATCAATCGGGCAAAACCTGATCAACAAAGCTCCCGAATTCGATCCCCGCAGTTACGGCTTTAAAAAACTCCTTGATTTGATCGAGAGTTTAGGAGAATTTGAATTTAAATTTTCCGATCCGTTATCCGGTTCACAGGCAGTTCATGTGCGGTTTAAACGGCATAAAAGGAGTTATGAAAAATGACGGTTCAGGAAATCTATACTTATCTCGACGAACTTTCCCCTTTTGCATTGCAAGAGGGTTGGGATAACTCAGGGTTGCTGGTGGGGGATTTTACGCAAGAGATTACACAGGTGGTTTTGAGCATCGACATCGATGCGGATCTCATCGAAACCATCCCGGAAAATGCCCTTTTGATTACCCACCATCCGATTATTTTCGGCGGCCTTAAACAGCTTCAATTCAATCAATACCCCGCCAAAATCGTTGCCCCGATGATCCGTAAAAATATCTCCAATATTGCGATGCATACCAATTTCGACCAAACTCATCTCAACGATTACGTCGCAACACAGGTGTTGGGATACCCCATCATCGCCAAAGAGGGATTTGTCGCCTATTTGGGGGTTGATGAACCCTATGATACCTTTGCCCAAAAGATAAAAATTGCATTAGGGCTGCCTCACACTCGCGGGGTTAAATGTCATGACCATATTAAAACCTGTGCTTTGGTAACGGGTTCGGGAGCGTCATTGATGCGTAATATCGAAGCGGAGTGTTTTCTCACCGGAGATATCAAATATCACGATGCAATGGAAGCATCCGCATTGGGAATGTCGATGATTGATATCGGACACTATGAAAGTGAACGCTATTTTGGCGAGGTTTTAGGGGGGCATTTGGAAAAATTAGGATTGAGTGTTATAATTTCGCCATCAAAAAACCCCTTCAGCTATCTTTAGCGCAAATTAGGTAATTGTGTAACTCCAAAAGGAACCCCATGAACAAACACCTTGAACAATTGATCGAGCTCTCAATGGTCGATAAAGATATCGATGCATTTGAACCGCAAATCGAAGAAGCCAATCTTCAATATGACGCGTTGAGCGCTACAAAAAACGGTATTATCGCTGAGATCGATACCCTTAAACAAGAGATAAAAGACGAGCAGCTCAAAAAACACAAAAACGAGCTTCACTTGGCCGAACTCTCTGCAAAACTTGAAGAGAACAGCCGTAAAAGCGGTGAAGTGAAAACCGAGCGTGAAATGAAATCGCTTCAGCTCGAAGAAGAGATTGCAAAAGAGCAAGTCAGTTTTGCCAACGAAGAGATTGAACGTTTGGAAAAACTGATCGCTCACAAACAAAGCAAAATCGACGAACTTGAAGTTAAAGCAGCCGAAATCGAAGCGACCCTTACAACGGTAAAAGCGGATGTAGACGTAAAATTGGCGCGTATCGACGAAGCACGTAAAGAGGTTTTCGGCCGTAAAGAAGCATTGGTAAGCACGATGAATCAAAAAGGGTTGTCGTTTTACCAAAAAATTCGCCGCTGGGCAAAAAACACAACGGCTGTACCAGTACGCAATCAAGCGTGTATGGGATGCTACATGGCGATCAGCGATAAAGTCTATTCAGACGTTATCAAAGGTGAAGAGATTACAATGTGTCCGCATTGCGGACGTATTTTATACCTAGAACCGTCTTCTGACGCTATCGGTGCGTAACGTAGTTTTCGACCTTTTTTATACCTTCACAGCGGCATTGCTCTGTGCCGCTGCGTTCCCCTTGCTCATCCTTTTTTCATTCAAGAAAAAATATCGTGAATCGATTCCCGCACGATTTTTCGGGATTAAGAATCCCCCTTTTCGCGACCATGATCTTTGGTTTCATGTCTGCTCACTCGGAGAAGCGAAAGCAATCGCACCGATTTTGGAGAAACTGGGAGATAAAAAAATCGCTATCAGCGTCATCACCCATACCGGGTATGAAGCAGCATCAAAGTATGCGGCTCAAGTACGCTATTTGCCGTATGAACTATGGCTGTGGTTTTGGATTGAGCGTCCAAAAACGGTAGTGATATTGGAAGCGGAATTTTGGTATCTTCTTTTCCGTCTCGCGCGTATTCGGGGCGGCAGGGTGATTGCTCTTAATGCCCGAATCAGCGATCGAAGCTTTCCGAAATACTATCGGATGCGATGGTTTTATCGGATCCTTCTCAGACAATGCGATCATATCTTCTGTCAAAGTACAGAAGACATGGCTCGCTTCATTGCGTTGGGAGCGACAAATGTCGAAGTGGTCGGGAATATCAAATTAGCTCAGAAGATTGCTGCAAGTAAAACTTATCCAAAACCCGAGGGATTGTTGATCGTAGCGGCAAGTACGCATGAGGGAGAAGAAGAGGGGATAATTCAAGGGTTTATTGAGTATCGTAAATATAACCCCTCAGCTAAACTCCTTGTCGTTCCTCGCCATCCGGAACGATTTGCCAAAGTGGGCGAATTGATTGAACGGAGTGCTCCGGCATTGAGCCTCTCACGTTGGAGCGAGTCGCAATCGATGGATAGTGATATTATCCTCATTGATGCGATGGGGGAACTGAACAACCTCTACGCGATCAGCGATATAGCGATATTGGGCGGTGCATTTGCACCTATCGGCGGGCATAATCCGCTGGAACCGGCTCATTTCGGGTGCAAAATTATCACGGGAGAGCAGATATTTTTACAGCGTGAGTTGTTCAAATACGTCTCGCATGTCCAATTTGTGGGATTAGATCGTATTACCGAGGCTCTAATGGATGCCCAGGAAATACCCCCATCGCAGGTCAACGGAACGGTTGATTTGCAAAGAGTATTAGATTATTTAACGGAGAAATAAAATGGAAAAACCAAAAGCGTATAAGCTCTTAGCGGAGCAAGAAGGAATATCCAACTCTGAGGCCAAATCACTGATCGATCGCGGTTTGGTTTATGTCGGAAACAACAAAGTGATGATCGCACGCGGTGAGATCAGCCCAAAAACGGTATTTATCGTCCAAAAAGTGGAAAAGGTACGTCCGATTTTTGAGAACGACGATTTGATCGTCGTCGATAAACCGGCATTCGTCAACTCCGATGAGATTGAGCGGCAGTTCAAAGGTTCGCAGCTCCTTCACCGTCTCGATCGTGAGACAAGCGGTGTTTTGATGCTGGTCAAAAACGAAGAATTCCGTCAAAAAGCGATTAGCGAGTTTAAAAAAGACAATGTCTACAAAGAGTATGTTGCATGGGTAGAAGGGATGGTGAGTGAGCCGTTCGTGATCGATCAGCCTCTTATTACCGAGAAAAAAGGGAACAAAGCCTATACCAAAGTTGCTAAAAACGGAAAGCCTGCGATTACCGAAGTAACCCCTTTGGAAATTTCAGGGAAAAAAACCAAAGTACAGCTAATCATCCATCACGGACGAACCCATCAAATCCGTGCCCATATGAAATACGCTCAGCATCCGATTATTGGAGATGAGAGTTACGGCGGACGACAGTCGAAACGGGTCATGCTTCATGCGAAAAAAGTGACGTTATTAGGACGAACGTTTGAAGCTCCAGAACCGAAGGTCTTTAGCCATTTCGGAAGTTAGTTTCATAAAATCTCCGTGATCCATTTCCTAGAGCCGTTCCGAAGGCAGTAGTGCAGAGAGGAACGAGCGTTCTTGGATCACGGTATGTTCTTTTGGTACTTTTCTGGCTAATCAGAAAAGTAGAAGAGAGTAATAAAGTGTAATTGAAGAAAAAATTAAGTATAATTCGGAAATTTTTACCCCCTGTACAGTTATTATTTAGGAGTTTTTAGTGTTTGATACGCTAACCGAATCGTTTACATCCGCAATACGCAAAATCCGTTTTCACGACGACGAAAAGGCGTTAACCAAGGCATTAGGCGAGCTTAAAAAAGCCCTCTTGAAAGCTGATGTAAATCACAAAGTCGTAAAAGAACTTATTGATTCGGTCGAGATTCAAACCAAACAAAGCGGTATCGGAAAAGATCAATTCCTGGATGCGCTTCGTAAATCTTTATATGCTCTTTTGGATGTAAAAGGGAAATCGGGTTTTGTTTATGCTCCGGTATCTCCGACTGTTATTTTGATGACGGGATTGCAAGGTTCGGGTAAAACGACGACGACCGGAAAACTGGCAAACTGGCTTAAAACACGTCAGAAAAAACGGGTTTTGGTCGTTGCGGCAGACTTACAGCGTCTTGCAGCGGTTGAGCAGCTTCGCCAGGTGTGTGCGGGAATCGACGTTGAACTCTACGCCGATGATGCAACTAAAAACCCGGTTGAAGTTGTCAAAGCAGCACTCGAACATGCTAAAAAAGTTTTGGTCGATGTGGTATTGATCGATACTGCCGGACGTTTGGCGATTGATGATGAGCTCATGGGAGAATTGGCGGAAGTCAAAGCGGTAGCCAACCCGCATGAGATTTTCTATGTTGCCGATTCTCTATCAGGTCAAGATGCTGTCCGTACGGCAGGTACCTTTAACGAAAAAATCGGGATTGACGGAGTTATCCTTACCAAATACGACGGTGATTCCAAAGGGGGCGTAGCTCTCGGGATCGCTTCTCAAATCCAAGTACCTCTTCGCTTTATCGGGGCAGGGGAAAAAATGGAAGATCTTGAAATCTTCCTTCCTGATCGTATTGTGAACCGTCTTATGGGGTTGGGTGATATCGAGGGATTGGCAGAGAGAACGGCATCCGTAATCGATGAGAAAAAAGCAAAGGCTCTTACTAAAAAGATCAAAAAAGGTGAGTTTAACTTTAATGACTTTTTAGAACAAATGGAGAGCCTCAAAAAAATGGGGAGCATGAAATCCATAATGGGAATGATCCCCGGAATGGGCGGCATGGCTTCTGCTTTGAAAGATTTTGATTTGGAAAACTCGGGTGAACTCAAACGGATCAAAGCGTTGGTCTCCTCGATGACGATGAAAGAACGCGAAGATCCGGAACTTCTCAATAACAGCCGAAAAGCCCGTTTGGCAAAAGGGTGCGGACTCGATATCATTCAGGTCAACCAAATTCTAAAGCAATTTAAAAATGCTTCGAAAATGGCAAAACGGTTCTCCGGTAAATCGGGGATGAAAGACCTTCAAAGCATGATGGGTCAAATGCAAGGTACGCGTATCCCGCGTTAATCTTGCTCTGTACAAATGCTAAGCTATAGACTCATCGGAGTTTACAGCTTAGCATTTGAAGCAGCTTAGACGTTTTTCTTTTACTTTTGTGGGTAAAACACTCTTCTAAGCTTCTTGGTGCATAAAAATATTAAAAGGACACACACATGGCAACAGTCATCCGTTTAACCCGTATGGGTCGTAAAAAACAACCTTTCTACCGTATCGCGGTAACCGATAGTCGCAAACGCCGCGACGGCGGTTGGATCGAATTGATCGGATACTACAATCCGATGACAGACCCTATCACTACCAAAGTAGATGAAGAGCGTCTAAACTACTGGTTGAGCGTTGGTGCTCAAATGTCAGACCGCGTTAAAAAAATTACCGGTAAATAATGATGGTCGCGGACTTCGTCGCAGGTTTTGCTAAGTTAATAGCGTCTTATCCCGAAGAGATTCGGGTAGAGTCGCATGATGGCGACGAAGTGACCGAAATCGTTTTGTACGCCAATCAGGCGGATGTGGGCAAGCTTATCGGGAAAGAGGGCAAAATGATCGGTGCGATTAAAACCGTCATTTCCGGATGCAAAGCCAAAGACGGAAAAAGTTACCGTATCAATGTCGAACCGCTTTCGTAATTCACCTCCGCAAGATCTCTTGCATGTCGCTACTTTAGGCCGAGTTGTCGGTTTAAAGGGTGATATGAGGCTTAATCTCTCTACCGATTTTCCAGAACAATTTAGTGCTAATACCACCTTTCTTTTGGAAAACGGTAAAGAAGTGACTCTCACTTCCTATAATCCTGATCGTGAACTGGTTCATTTAAAAGGGATTGATACCCCGGAAGCGGCTAAAGCTCTCACCAATGCAAAACTTTTTACTACTTTCGAAGCAACTCGCGAGCGTTGTAACCTTAAAGAAGGTGAATTTTTTTGGTTTGATCTTCTCGGTTGTAGGGTTGTTGAGGATGAGAGTGTTCTGGGCAAAGTACAAGAGATTGAGCGTATCGGTCCATTGGATTATCTTTTGGTGGCAACCGATCCGTCGTTTGTTAGCAAAGGACTTCCAAATACGTTTTTAATCCCTTACATCGATCGCTTTGTCTTAAATGCGGACGCAGCGGCCAAGGTGATTACCGTAGAGGGCGGATTGGATCTGTTAGAGGCGTCGTAATGCATTTTACGTATGTCACTATTTTTTCCAATCTCATCGAGGGATATTTTCAGGATTCTATCCTTAAGCGGGGAATTGAATCGGGGAAATTTTCGGTTTCGTATCTCAATCCCAGAGATTTTAGCGCTTCACGTCATCATAAAGTCGATGATACGGCTGCAGGCGGCGGGGCCGGTATGGTAATGACTCCCCAACCTTTGTTTGATGCACTTCAAACATTGGATGAAGAGGCCCATATCATTTTTGTCGCTCCGGTAGGAAAACAATTTACCCAAAATGATGCCAAACGTCTCGCCAGAAAGTCCCATGTGGTTTTCGTCAGTGGACGGTATGAGGGGATCGATGAACGGGTTGTTGAACGCTTTGGGGACGAAGTGTTCAGTATAGGCGACTATGTCCTGACCGGAGGAGAACTCCCCTCTTTGGTCATGACCGATGCGATCGTCCGAAATATCGAAGGTGTTTTGGGAAACAGTGAGTCTTTGGAGTACGAGAGTTTCGAATCGCCACTTCTCGAAGCCCCTTCATTCGGAAAACCCCCTGTTTATGAGAATATGAGTGTTCCATCAGAATACTTAAAGGGAAATCACAGTAAAATTCGTGCACTAAAATCGTCTCTGTCTGAATGCAAAACAAAATACTTCAGACCGGAGCAGCTTCAAAAGCATAAAATAAGGACATCTTATGAAAAATAAGTACATTGCAAGTTTCGAGCAAGCACAAATCGCTAGCAAAAACGTTCCTGAGTTCCGCGCGGGTGACACTCTTCGTTTGGCAGTAACCATTAAAGAAGGTGACAAATCACGCGTTCAAAATTATGAAGGTATCTGTATCTCTATTCGTGGAGAAGGTACTGGTAAAACTATTACTGTACGTAAAATCGGTGCTAACGGTGTTGGTATCGAACGTGTATTCCCTATCTACAGCGACAGCCTTGAAAAAATCGAAGTACTTCGCCGTGGTCGTGTACGTCGTGCGAAATTGTTCTATCTTCGTGACCTTGCCGGTAAAGCAGCACGTATTAAAGAAATTCGCCGCAAATAATCCCTCTTGTCGCTCTTTTGAGCGGCAACCACTTTTTCTACTCTTTTCCAATCACTCTTTTTTAATTTTCCATAAGACACCAACCGTTAGCAACGTTGCAAATACGATCATGGATATAAATGCATCCATTGTCCCCATCGCATGTTGAAACGGCAATCCACCCGTATTCATTCCAAAAAATCCGACAACAAGATTGAGGGGAAGAAAGATAACGGATATGATGGTTAGAAGATAGATACTTCGGTTCATCCGATCGGTGGAGCGGAGACTGTAATATCGATAGAGGTTGTCGAGCTGATCATTGGCAGCTACATTGGAACGCAGCGTCCGTTCTAAATGCTCAAAAAGGTCGTTAAACTCATTGACAGGGAACGCTTCCGCAGCATTCGATTTTGCAATGAATAATTTCAAGACATCGACTGTTTTACGGATCACCCGCTCGGAACGAGAAAGCTCTTTTTTGAGATCGTGCCAATGATCCATAAAGGCGGAAGTGAGTTTTTTATATAAGCTTGATTCAATTGCGGCAATCTTTTCTTGAACGGTTTCAATGTCATCCATTAAGACATTGACCTTTTTGTCTAAAAAGAGGTATAACGCATTGATGCCGTCTGAAAACTGTGTAAAATCTTCTTTTGTCTTGTCGTAATAATATACGTTTTCCTCGGAGAGGATAAAGCCGTAGGAGTGTATTTTTGCCTTTTTCCCCAGTTGCTCAGGGAGCCGCAGTATTAAGATACGATAGTCGTTATATTCTTCAAATGCAGAGGGATGCAGAGGATTTTGGAGATCTTTGAGATGCAGCTCATGGATGTCTATCATGACTATTCCCCTTTGAGGGCCCGTTCCATATCCCGTTTGATGCTTTTTTCTTTGAGGTCATCGCGTTTGTCGTAAAGCTTTTTACCTTTAACGATTGCAACCTGCATTTTGGCGAGGTTTTTGTCATTGAAGTAGATACTGAGCGGGACGAGGGTGAATCCCTCTTTTTCGACCGCTTTAAACATTTTGTCGATCTGTTTTTTATGCAACAGCAGTTTGCGGCTTCCCCGCTCTTCATGGGAATAGAAATGGTGGGTGGTATCAAGTACGCCGATATGAACACCGAAGACAAACGCTTCACCCCGTACGATTTTGATAAAGCCGTCTTTGAGGTTAACCCGTCCGGCACGGAGGGCTTTGACTTCGCTCCCTTTGAGAACGAGTCCCGCTTCGAATTTTTCTTCGATGTAGTAGTCAAAAAAAGCTTTTTTATTGGTGGCTATGTTTTCGCCCATTTCTATTCCTTGATTCTAAAAAAACTGCTTCCGCTGCCGGAGAAAAACCATCCCTCTTTTTCGGCCAGTTCCGGATAGCATCCTAACGCCGCATTATAGAGATCATTCGCTTCTTTCGAGTTAACGGAGGCTAATATCTCACGTGAGGATGTCGCTTCCAGTCGTGCCGCCTCATCACTGCTGATAGGTGCGAACAGATGCTCACGGTAATATCGGTACACCGCAGGGGTACTGATTTGAAGTTCGGGTGTTGTGACTTCAAAATCGATCAACGGTTCATTAAAACGTTCGACGATTTCACCGATTCCGCTGACATTGGCACTCTCATAGCCATAAATGAAAAAAGGGACATCGGCACCGACGTTGGAACCGATTTCTGCGAGTTCTTCGACACTTAATCCTAAGTCCAGCTCTTCATTGCACATCCGTAAAAAGGTAGCCGCATCGGAACTCCCTCCGCCCAGACCGGCAAAAGAGGGGATGTTTTTTTCGACGCATACGGCATGATTCTCGAAAAAAGTGGAGAGCTTATCGGATCGGGTAGCGGTCTGAAGGTATTTATAGGCTTTATAGATCGTATTGGAATGGACTTCACAATTGAAATTGCCCCGAATCTCAAACTCGGGAGTCGATTTAGGCTCAAACCACAACGTGTCAAAAAGGGTTTTGACTTGCATAAATCGGGAACTGAGGGTGTGATAATTTCCCCGTATTCCGGTGATTTTGAGAAAAATATTGACTTTGGCGTAGGCGCGGTATCGGATCATAATTTGAGTTTTTGAACCAGCTGTTGCAGAAGCGATTCGTCGTGTCCCGAAGAGGCCTCTTTGTTCGCGTCTTCGACGGCGCGGACTAACTCGCTTCGTAGCACTCGGATGTTATGCGGTGCATCGATTCCCAGTTTTACAACCCCTTTTTCGATTGAGACCACTTTGACGGTGATTGTATCGGCGATAATGATCGATTCTTCGGGTCTGCGGGAGAGAATCAGCATGCTTCAACCTTATTAAGTATATAACGGACACCCTCATCGCTTATTTCTAGGATTGAGATCGTATCGCCGTTGTCGATCCAGTAGGTCCCGTTTTCTTGGAGATCGAAATCTTCGCGTTTTAGAGGCTGTCCTAATAAAATCGTTTGTATTGTGCCATTATAGCGGTTTTTAGTAATTCCAAGAGAGGTTTTTACATCGAGAGGAACTTCGTTTTCATACACGAATTGCCCTTCGTTGAGGCGCTCGAGTGCTGTGAGCGCTCCATCGTATCCCAGTCGGTTTGCGATAATTTCTCCAAGTGAGCGAATATAGCTCCCCTCTGATACGGTAGCCTCAAAAGTGATAAACGGATGGCAGTAGTGAATGAGGGAAAGATCATAGATAGTAGAAGTGATTTCCCGTAAATCTACCTCTTTTCCCTCACGTGCAAATTCATACGCTCTACGCCCTTCGATCCTCTTGGCACTGTATTTGGGAGGCAGGTAGGTAAGCTCTCCGGTCAAGGATTGGAAGATCTCTTGAATTTGTGCTTCACTGACTTTTTCGGTTTCATTGATTGTCTCGATTTTCTCGATATCCAGTGTTGGCGAATAGGCACCCAGCCAGAGGGTCGCGCGGTAACGCTTTGGGGTTTTGTTTAAAAACCGAAACAGCCGTCCGTGATTGCCGAAGGCGATGATCAAGACCCCCTTGGCAAACGGATCGAGAGTCCCCGAATAGCCTGCTTTTTTTACTTTGTATTTGCGCTTGAGTTGTCCGAGGAGCTGATTGGAGCTTAGCCCTGTAGGCTTATAGGCGACGAAGAGGCGGTTCAATTACAGTTTCTCCACAAATGAAGCTAAGATATCCCGCTTATTACCGCCGAAATTGATGCTGAGTTTAAATTCGCGTCCGGCCTTGCTCACCCCTTCGACCCGTCCGGCTCCGAAGATTTTATGGCGCACCAGATCCCCTTTTTTATACGAGGTGTTTTTCTCGAGAATTAAAGAGCCCTCGCAGAGTCCTGCTTCATTGATAAAACGGCTTTTTTGCAGATCGGTACGGCGTCCTTTATAAAAACGGCTGTTGACATTGGAGAGGGTAAGATTGCTTTTCGCGCGGGTGATCGCGACGTATCCGAGGCGGCGTTCTTCTTCGAGATCGCTTCCGTCTCCGATAAGCGGCAAGAATCCCTCTTCCATCCCGATCACAAAAAGATGTTCGAACTCCAGCCCTTTGGACGCATGGATACTCATGATGTAGATGCTTTCGCCTTCGACTTGGTCTTGTTCGCTTTGCAAGGTGATATCGTTTAGAAACTCCGCGAGTGAAGCTTCGGGATTTTGTTTGACGTAATCGCGGAACAATCCATAAAATTCATCGACGTTGGCAACTTTTTCGGCTTCGTCCGGCAGCCCTTTGAGGGTCTCTTTGATTTTAAAGCGCTCTTCGAGCAAATCGATGAAACGGTAGATCGCCTCTTCGGAAACACGCCGCAGTTCGAGAACTTCGGCGACAAAATCGCGCAACTCTCCGGCGCTTTTTTTCCGTACCAACCCTTCGAGTTCGCTGTCACTCATCGTCGATATAAATTCGAACATCGATTTACCCGCTTCGATGGAAGAGAGTTCGATTTTATCGATGGTTGCCTTGCCCAAACCGCGTTTAGGTTTGTTGATGATTCGCTTGAGGGAAAAGTTGTCATGGACGTTCGTGATAACACGCAAATAGCTGATCAAATCTTTGATCTCCGCACGATCATAGAATCGCAGACCGCCGACGAGTTTGTAGGCGACTCCGGCTCGGTTAAGACCCTCTTCGAGAGACCGGCTGAGTGCATTGATCCGGTAGAGGACAGCGATTTCATTGGGACGGACTCCGCTGGATATCAGCCCTTTGATCGCTTTAGCGATCTTTTGAGACTCTTCACTCTCATCATTGGAGGTGATGGTTTGAACGTCGTCTCCTCCGGTTTTTGTGGCGATCAGTGTTTTGCCCAAGCGTGAGCGGTTATGTTCGATCAGTGCATTGGCTACGGTCAGGATCGGTTGGGTGGAGCGGTAATTGTGTTCGAGTTTGACCACCATGGCATCGGCAAAATCCTGATCGAATTCGAGGATATTGCGCACGTGGGCTCCGCGCCATCCGTAGATACTTTGGTCATCATCTCCGACAACACAGAGATTGTTGTGGGTGGAACAGAGTTTTTGGAGCAACCTCAGTTGGAGCTCATTGGTGTCCTGGTACTCGTCGATCATGATGTAGCGGTATTTTTCAGACGTTTGGGTACACAAATCGGGATGCTCATCCAGCAATTTATAGGTGAGGCAGAGCAGATCGTCAAAATCGACGAGATTATTGGTGAGCAAATATGCTTCGTACTCTTCATAAATTTTGGCGATGTGTTTGTAATTGGTCAGTTCTGCCTGGGCATAGGCTTCTTGCGGATCGATAAGTGAATTTTTGTATCGGGATATTTCACTGGCGATAAGGGCGGTAGGGAGGTCGGCGTTGATCTTTTTGATGATCTTTTTTTTATCATCCGTATCAATTACGACGAAATTATTGAGTCGGCCCAGCAAATGGATATGGAATTTTAAAAACAGCAGACCGAATTTGTGAAAGGTACACAGCAGCGGCGGATAGGAATTTTGGGAGATGAGATTCATTGCCCGTTCACGCATCTCTTTTGCCGCTTTATTGGTAAAAGTAAGGGTAAGTGTATTGCCTGCCGGAATCCCTACCTGATCGAGGAGATATGCGAGACGGGTAGTTATCGTTTTGGTTTTTCCGCTTCCGGCACCGGCTAGAATGAGCAGCGGACCGTCGATTCGTTCGACTGCACTGCGCTGTGCTTCATTGAGCCCTTCGAGAATTTTATCCATACCGTTATCGCCTTGAATGGGTTATATAGTTAATTTATTATAGCCCAATTTTCCCATTTTTTAAAATAGTATGGAAATACTTGCTTTAGTTATAATGATGGGTTATAATACTGCTATTCATTCAACTTATAGGAATTATTATGTTAAAAGACTTTGCGAAACTGATGACTTTTCTCACGGTAGTCCGTGAAAAAAGCTTTTCGAAAGCATCGGCAAAATTGGGTATTTCGCAGCCTGCTGTAACACAGCAAATCAAATTTATCGAAGACTATCTTGATACCCGTGTGGTAGAACGTAAAAAGAACGGGATCAAACTGACCAAAGAGGGGGAAGACCTTTATCGTATCGCGACAAAACTCGAAAAAGCGATTCAATCAAGTGAAAAAGAACTTCTTAAAATTATCAATAAAGAATTTACCTTTATTGTGGGGGCATCGTATGCGATCGGTAACTATGTTCTCCCTTCGTATCTTGGACAGCTCAAAGAAAAAATCAATAATGAAGTCCATATCCGTGTGGCATTTTCAGAAGAGATTATTGATCAATTGATCGACAAAAAAATCGATATCGCCCTTATTGAATCTCCTGTTTTTAAAGAGGGATTGATTTACCGCGAATGGGAAGAGGATGAGTTGGTGATTTTCTCTAATCAGCCGATCCCGAAACAGCTTCGTAAAGAAGATATGTATAAATTTGACTGGATTTGCCGTGATGAGAACTCACACACCCGTAAATTGACAGCCGAAGTCTTCGAAGAGATCGGAGTAGAGTGCTCAGGCTTTAGCGTTATCGGAGTTGTAGCAAGTTCGACCGCGATCAAAGAGACGTTGATGCGTTCACCGAAAGATGCTGCTCGTCCAATCGTATCGGTTATTTCACGTCATGTTATCAGTGATGAGGTAGAAGAGGGGAAACTCTTTGAAGCACGGATTAAAAATTATAAAATCAAACGCAAGTTCTACATCGCTTACAGCAAAGAGCGTAAACACGATGCCTTTATTGACAACGTTGTTACGTATCTACTTGGATTGAAACTGTAACGCGATAGGAGCTAAGCCACTATCGCTACGATAACTCTACGTTTCCCTCGGCGGGAAGCCCACGTGCAGTAAACCGCACTTCTCAATCTACAATAAATTACACTCTTACGATTATTTCTTTTTCAAAAACTTCTGATTTTCAGGATTCGCGAGCAAAGCGCTCATAGAATTCTGAACCCCTTCATTTTTTTCAATATTGATAACAGGGTGCTTTTCCTGAGGAAGGGCAAGATTGACAAAAGCCGGTGTGTCGTCAATAATAATCTGTACAATCGAAAGCAGCGGTACCGAGACAAAACTCCCGATATTCTCTTGACCGAATCCCGCTTCGAAAATTAAAATATCGTTATCGATCCGTGCACTTTCAAACGTATAGCCTGCCAAAAAAAAGAGAGTCATCGTTCGGAACTCATCACTCAGGTGTTGAGGGAGGGGAGGGTCAAAAGTGACATGATCGATTTTGCACAAGACTCCGAAGTTTTGATCATTTTCAAAAAGATAAATGAGCATGTCTCGTACATGAGTTTCCATTAATTTGGCAAATGAAGGACTTTTAATAATATCGAATAACATGACTGCAGGCCTGTGTTTTTAGGGAATTATACCACTTTCGACTTCAAGAAAGTCTACCATTGCATTGAAGATCGCAACCTTGGTAGCTTGAGCGATATCCTCAGGCCGTAGAGGTGCGGGGGTAAGGAATCCTTCTTCGAGTAAACGGGCACGGGTTGTCCCTTCGAGTAGCGGCGTTTGCGGAGTGAGCCATTTCCCCTCTATCCATAAAGCGATATTGGCGATTGACGTATCGGTTAGCAGGCCGTTTTTGACAATCAGGATATCGTCGCATTCTCCACGCTGCTCATACAAAGCGTTGAGTGCTTCCCGATTCGAATCTTTGAGCGAATACTCAATGGTATCATCGTAAATAAGTTTTAAAGAGGTGATAACTCGAGGTACATAGGGATGAAATTCAACCGTAAAGCCAATTTCGTCATAGAGAAATCGACACCGATATAATCCTTCTTCAGGAGGATGTATGAGAGAATTTAGCTCATACCGCTGCAACGAATCGAGCGTTTTGAGCGATCGATCCAAACGTGCTTGATGGTAAGGGAGATGAAAAACTCTGCCGTTTTCACAGCGAAGTGTTTCTAGCAGCACTTACGCTTCAAACAGCGGAGTACTAAGGTAACGCTCTGCCGTATCACAGAGTATCGTAACAATCACTTTCCCTTTATTTTCAGGGCGTGCGGCTACAAGTGCTGCGGCATGGACATTGGCTCCGGCTGAGATACCTACAAGCAATCCTTCGGTTTTGGCCAATGCTTTTGACGCCGCTATGGCGTCTTCATTGCTTACGGTAATGATTTCATTATAAAGAGCGGTATTGAGGATTTCAGGGACAAATCCCGCACCGATCCCCTGAATTTTGTGCGGTCCCGGTTTTCCGCCGGAGAGGATCGGGGAATCTTTCGGCTCTACCGCGATAATCTGTACATTCGGATGGGCGGCTCTTAACGCTTCTCCGGTTCCGGTAAGCGTTCCCCCCGTTCCGACAGCGGCAATAAAGATATCGATATTCCCTTCGGTATCGCGTAGAATCTCCTGAGCCGTAGTGACTCGATGAATAGCAGGGTTGGCGGGATTGGCAAATTGTTGGAGAATAATGGCATTGGCATTGGATGCAACAAGTGCATTGGCCTCATCAATCGCCCCTTTCATCCCTTGCGCTGCGGGGGTGAGTACCAGATTGGCTCCGAGCGCTTTGAGGAGATTACGACGTTCAATACTCATGGATTCAGGCATCGTAAGGGTAAGTTTTAGCCCCAACGCAGCACAGATAGAGGCGAGGGCGATACCGGTATTTCCGCTGGTAGGTTCGATGATAAGCGTATCGGAAGTAATTTTCCCCTCATCCATTGCTGTTTTAATCATGTTGAATCCGATACGGTCTTTGACCGAGCTGGTAGGATTCATAAATTCGCATTTTCCTAAAATTGTAGCTCCGGTTTCTTGGGAGAGGGCGTTAAGCTGAACTAGGGGGGTATTTCCGATGAGTTCAGTGATATTGGCTGCTATCTTCATGTTAAATCCCTGTTTTTTTAGACATTATAATAGCAAAATTTCAAAAATCCAATAATCATTAGTAAATCAGTATGGATAGTGAGATATATCCCTTTAATTGATAAAGAGATAAAGAATAAAAATAGCAGGGGAAAAGTTTTGCATTAACAGCAGTTTTATCCTATAATTTCATTTTTAAATCAAGAGACCGGGTGTCTTTGGAGAGTTTGGCCTAGCCAAATGCCTCAAAGGTGTTCAAATGAGGGAACCGTGAAAACAAAAAAGATCAGTAAAGTATTGATAGCGAACCGTGGTGAAATCGCACTTCGTATTATTCGCGCTTGTAAAGAGTTGGGAATTAAAAGTGTCGTTGTATTTTCAGAAGTAGACGTTAACGGCGTCTGGGTTCGTAAAGCTGATGAGTGTTACCCGATTATGGGCGATCCGATTGCCGCATATCTTGACTATGAACGTATTATCTCTTTGGCTAAAAAAGCGGATTGTGATGCAATCCATCCGGGATACGGATTTTTGTCCGAGAGTGCCGAATTTGCTCAAGCATGTGTTGATAACAATATTATCTTTATCGGACCGAAACCGGAGCACATCGCCCTGTTCGGTGACAAAATGGCATCTAAAGTAGCGATGCGCGCCGTCGGTGTTCCAATGCTTCCGGGTACGGATGAACCGATCGATAACATCAACGATGCGGAAAAAATCGCAAGCGATATCGGATTCCCGATCATCATCAAAGCAGCATTCGGCGGAGGCGGACGCGGTATGCGTATCGTTGAAAAAGCGGAAGACTTCAAAGAGATGTACGAGTCAGCGACCAAAGAAGCGTTGCGTTTCTTTAACCGCGGTGAAGTATTCATCGAAAAATACCTCAAAAACCCTCGCCACATCGAGATCCAAATCGTAGCAGACAAATACGGTAACGTCGTTCACCTCGGTGACCGTGACTGTTCTATCCAACGCCGTCACCAAAAAGTGATCGAAATCGCTCCGTCTCCGCTTTTGAACGAAGCGACACGCCGTGAGCTTTACCGCATCTCTACCAAAGCGATGTTCAAACTCGGATACGAGAGTGTCGGAACCATCGAATATCTGGTCGACCAAGACGATAACATCTATTTCATCGAAATGAATACCCGCGTACAGGTAGAACATCCGGTTACGGAAGCGATCTCAGGAATCGATTTGATCCAACGTATGATTGCGATTGCTGAAGGCGATCAGCTTATTTTCTTGCAAGAAGAGATCAAATTCCGCGGATATGCGATCGAGTTCCGTATCAATGCAGAAAATCCGAAACTCGGATTCGTCCCATCACCGGGTCTTATCACCAACTATCTTGCACCGGGTGGTCCGGGAGTACGTTTGGACTCTATGGCGTATACCAACTACCAAATCCCTTCAAACTACGATTCAATGATCGGTAAATTGATCGTTACCGCTTTGACATGGGAAGATGCGGTTCGTAAAGCACGTCGTGCATTGGATGAGTTTTTGATCGAGGGTATTCCGACCAATATCCCGCTTCACCGTCAAATCGTTCGTGATGAACACTTCATCAAAGGTGAACTTGACACCGGTTATCTTGATAGCAAATTGCAGCACTTTAACCTCGATGCGATCCACAACATGGATGACGAAGAGGCTAAAATGAAACACATCACAGCAGTGATCGAAGCAATCAACAAAAACAACCTCAACGTCCGCCACTAAACGATAAAAGCCTTTACGGCTTTTATTGCTTCACTTTTTATCTTTTAATACACAATTCCCGTACCACCGCTGTTCGCCGAATGAAAGACAACGGTATTGTTTTGTCGTGCATAGAACTGAATCAATAGTTTTTGCAATGTCGGTTCGATCGAAGGGGTAAACCAGCCGTTGTTGCTCATGGCGATCATATACCGTACATCGGGGGTATAGAGCTCTTTTCTCGTCGCTTCATAACAGATGGCGTTGCGGAATTTGACGCCGTGGATGATGAAGTCGGTCGGTTTGTCGGCGGTGACAAAATCGGAAGCCCCTCCGAAAATCACCCGATCTACCCACTCTTTGATAAATGCGGGAAGCGGGATGTATTCGCCGAACGGGACGAGAATCGTTTTTTTGGCAACGGTGATGTGACCGTTTTGGAACAGATAGGATACGTTGTAATTTAAGCCGTTCTCTTCATACAGCGCTCCGGTCACGATAGGAATCTGATAGGAGAGTTTTTGCAGGTAGGCCGTTAAATGCGGATGATGATTCATAAACAGGGCGAACGACGCTTCGGGGAGGACGATCAAATCGTATTTTTCTCGGATGGCATCTTGGATGGCGTAGAGATTGTCCGTATTCAATCGGTATTGCTGAGATTCTTCCCACTTGATGTCCTGCGGAATATCGGTTGAGACGAGTTTGATTTTTAGCTGAGGGATCGGCGGTTTAGGATAATGGGTTTGGACCGCAAACAAGATCAGCAGCAGCGGAAAAAGTTTTTTAAATGTGCTGAACCATGCAGTCGAAGCAAGTGCAAAAAGGATCAGGGCAAATTGCCATTTGGAAAATCCGAGATAGCTGTTGACGAAGATGAGTTCCGGCTGCATCCAGTTAAAGTCCATCGGCCAGACATAGGTAAGGCCGAAAAGGATTGCGGCTCGGATCAGGGGATTCGAGGTTAACCCCATCACTCCGTAATAGAGGGCGTAGACAAAACCGAATCCGAGAGAAACAAGCCCTATCGCCCAGCTGAGATTGTAAAATTCAAAACTAAAGCCGATCCAGTAGCACCAGAACAGCCCGATCCAAAAACCGGCGATGGGAAGGACTCTTTTAGGGGCATGAAGCATCCCGTACAAAGCACCCAAACCGAAAAGGGTATTAATCAGCGGTGATGTGAGCCCGAAATACTCCCAATAGATAAAAGCGGAGAATCCGACGGCGATCAGGAGGGGGAGATAAACATAGGTCGGGAGATGGATAGAACTGATTTTCATGGCGCAATTATACCGATGTTAATGTCTTTTGAGTATAATGCGACAATTTTCTTCATGTTAAGGATATCTATGGAAATTCTCACTCAAATACTCCCTTTCGTCTTTTTGATCGCTATTATGTACTTCGTGATCATTCGTCCCCAAAACCAACAGGCTAAAAAACACAAAGAAATGGTGGAAGCACTCACCAAAGGGGATAAAGTCGTTACAAGCGGCGGCTTAATCGTCGAGATCAAAAAAGTCGAAGAGCAATTTTTTGCTGTGAAATTCAACAATGACACTGAAGCGCGTCTTGTAAAAGACGCAGTGGCGCGAAAGTACGAGGATGAAGCTTAATTATCGCGTCGTTTTACTGATCATCGCTACGGTTATCGGGCTCGTTTTCTCGATTCCTTCGTTCACGCAAAGCAGTGAAGGAAAAAAAATCACATTGGGGCTTGACCTTCAAGGCGGACTCCACATGCTGTTGGGTGTCAAAACCGATGAAGCGGTAAATTCGCAGATGAAATCGATTGCGTCGGCGCTTAAACATTACGGCGAACATAATGATATTCTACTCGATGCCATTAGCGCGCAAGAGAATAAAGTAACATTCGATCTGATAGATGCGGATGATGCGACAGCGATCGATACCTACCTTAAAACAATTGAAGGAACGGTTGTCCATGCGAGTGCAGGGAAATATACGATCAGTATGACCCCTGAAGCAATCGAAAAACTTAAAGTCCGTGCGGTCGATCAGGCAATCGAAACGATTCGTAACCGTCTGGATCAGTTCGGGCTTGCAGAACCGACGGTTGCACGACAAGGGATCGATAAAATCCTTGTAGAGCTTCCGGGGATTAAGACACCACAAGAAGAACAACGTGCGCGCGAATTGATTTCCCGTGCCGCGAAGCTTGAATTGATGGCGGTTGATGAAGACCGTTCGATGCGGGTAAATGAAATGGATGAAGCCGAAGCGGCAAGTTACGGGGATAAAATTCTCGATGATGCGCTTCAGCCGCAGCTTAAACATTTGGTCAATGAAATCCCTATCTTGGATGGAACGATGTTGACCGATGCGCATGTCGGATACGATCAAAACAACCGCCCTGTGATCAATTTTTCACTCAACTCTGCCGGAGCGCAGATTTTCGGTGACTTTACCGGTAAAAGTGTCGGCAAGCGTCTCGCGATTGTTTTGGACGGCAAAGTTTACTCAGCTCCGGTGATTAATGAACGTATCGGCGGCGGAAGCGGACAAATCAGCGGTAATTATACGGTTGCCGAAGCGAATGACCTTGCGATCGCATTGCGTTCAGGGGCATTGTTGGCTCCTATCTATATGATGGAAAAACGCTCGGTTGGTCCAAGCCTTGGAGCGGACAGCATTAAAGCCAGCCTTATTGCATTCGCTACAGGTGCGGCATTGGTCGTCTTGTTTATGGTTGCCTATTACGGGTATGCCGGTGTTATAGCAACGACCGCGATGATTATCAACATTGTTTTGATCATTGCTGTTATGGCGATGTTCGGAGCGACCTTGACATTGCCGGGGATGGCGGGGATCGTTCTCACCGTCGGTATGGCAGTGGACGGTAACGTCATTATCAATGAACGGATACGTGAGCTTCTTCGTGAAGGGGCCAAAGTGCGCAAAGCGATTGAGGGGGGATATGACAATGCGTTCAGTACCCTCGTCGATGCCAACTTGACGACTTTGATTGCGGCCGTAGCATTGTATATGTACGGAACCGGTCCGATCAAAGGGTTTGCGGTAACGTTGGCCGTCGGTATTTTGGTATCGATGTTTACGGCTATTTTAGGGACACACGGAATTTTCAGTGCGCTCATAGAACACATCGAAAAAAGCGGAAAGATGAACCGATGGTTCGGTATCCGTCTTGAGCGCAAGGAGTAGGTATGGAATTTTTTAGAGCTAAAAAAGCATTCAATCTGATGGGATGGGTCAAACCCATCTTCACTTTTTCACTCCTTGTAACGATTATTTCGTTTTACCTCATTTTTAATAAAGGGTTTATTTACGGAATCGACTTTGCAGGAGGGACGGTTGTACAGGTAAAATACGACAAACCGGTACAAATCGATGTTCTACGCGAAAAATTGAAAAATACGCAGTTCGCTTCAGCCGGAATCCAAGAGTTCGGTTCACCGGAGGAGATTATCTTACGCCTTCAAAATACGACGGCAGATGTCACCAAAGATACGGCTCAGCAAGTTACAGCCGCTCTTCAAGGGACGGGGAATTTTGAGATTCGACGGGTCGACATGGTTGGACCGAAAGTCGGGAAAGAACTCCAAACCCAAGGGATTCTTGCTCTTTCACTTTCTGTGTTAGGAATTTTGATTTATGTTGCATTTCGATTTGAGTGGCGTTACGGGATTGCGGCGATCATTGCTTTGGTGCATGATGTTGTGATTACAGCGGGTATGGTCAGTTTGTTCAATGTTGAGTTTGATTTGACGGTATTGGCGGCATTGCTGACGATATTAGGATTCTCGATCAACGATACGATCGTAATTTTTGACCGTATCCGTGAAACGATTCGCGAATCGAAAGATGCGGCACGTTACAGTATGGCCGATATTATCAATGAGAGTGTTACCAATACCCTTTCACGAACTATTTTGACCGTTGCAACCGTCTTTTTCGTTATCTTGACCCTCTTTTTATTCGGCGGAGAGATTATCCACGGATTCAGCTTTGCGATGTTGATCGGAGTTATCTTCGGAGCGTACAGCTCTATTTTCGTAGCCTCTCCATTCTTGATTTGGCTTGGGTATGATGTTGCAAAAGCCAAAGCGGGGTATGCCGAAAAAGCACGCAACCGTGCTGAAAAAGAGCGTTTAAGAGCGCAGTTCGAACAAGGTATCGTGTAAGCCTTGGATGAAATCTGCCTCAAAGAGGCTAGCTTAAGTGCCATAGCGGCTAGCGTAGTCCAAAGGAATTTTATCCCTTTTGGCGTTCTAGATAGATTTAGGAGTTTTTTTTGAATTACACCCCAGCATCGATTGAGGCCAAATGGCAAAAAACGTGGAGTGCTACGAAGGCGTATGAGCCTTCGGATGATTTTAGCAAACCTAAAAAATACGTCCTCAGTATGTTTCCTTACCCATCAGGGCGTATCCACATGGGTCACGTCCGTAACTACACCATCGGTGACACTTTCGCCCGATATTATCGTCAGCAAGGTTTTAATGTCCTTCACCCGATCGGCTGGGACAGCTTCGGTATGCCTGCAGAGAATGCGGCGATCAAACACGGTGTTCACCCTAAAAAATGGACGTACGAGAACATCGCTACGATGCGAGGAGAGCTTGCGGGACTTGGACTTTCTTTCTCCGAAGAGCGGGAATTTGCAACGTCGAATCCGGAATATACGGCGTTCGAGCAGGGTTTTATCATCGATATGTTTAACCGTGGGCTTTTGTACCGCAAACAGGGGTTCCTAAACTGGTGTCCGCATGACTTGACCGTTTTAGCGAACGAGCAGGTTGTTGACGGCGGATGTTGGAGATGCGGCACCCCGATCGTCCAAAAAGAGATGTATCAGTACTATCTCAAAATCAGCGATTACTCCGAAGAACTTCTCGAATCGCTCAAGACCCTTGAAGGGAAATGGCCGAAACAGGTTTTGACGATGCAGGAGAACTGGATCGGCAAATCGTACGGTTTGGAATTTGCATTTAAACTCGATGATGAGAGTGAGTCGAAACTCGGTGCTGTGTATCAAAGCTTTGATGTCTTTACCACACGGCCTGACACGATTTACGGTGTGAGTTATGCGGCATTGGCTCCGGAACACGAGATTGTCCGCCATATGCTCTCATTCGGTCTGCTTGATGATGCGACTGCGGATGCCATCAAAGCGATGCAGCGTGTAAGTGCACGTGACCGTGCGACAAGCCCGAAAGAGGGGGTATCGCTCGGTATCAATGTACTCCATCCGTTAACCGGGGAAAAAGTTCCGGTGTGGGTGGCGAACTTCGTCCTTACCGATTACGGCTCGGGTGCGGTTATGGCGGTTCCTGCGCACGATGATCGCGATTATGAGTTCGCGACCAAATACGATCTTCCGATCAAAGCGGTTATTTTCCCATCCGAGGGCGAGTTGCCGCAGGGGTGTGCGTATACCGAAACAGGTGTTTTACATGAGAGTGCAGAGTTTAGCGGATTAGACAATGTTACCGCCAAAGCTTCGATTATGGACTATTTTGAAGCGAATAAGCTCGGTAAAAAAGTGATTAATTTCCGTCTCAAAGACTGGGGAATCAGCCGTCAGCGCTATTGGGGTGCCCCGATTCCGTTGATTCATTGTGACTCTTGCGGCATCGTCCCTGAGGATAAAGCCAAACTTCCGGTTGCATTGCCTGAAGACGTTGTCATAAACGGAGAGGGAAATCCGCTGGAACACCACCCGTCGTGGAAACATTGCACGTGTCCGAAATGCGGCAAACCGGCTATTCGTGAGACCGATACGATGGATACGTTTATCCAGTCGTCATGGTATTTTTTACGCTATACCGTCAAAAACGATTTCAAAGAGGCGTTTGACAAAGAAGCGCTTGATTATTGGATGAACGTTGACCACTACATCGGCGGGATTGAGCATGCGATTTTACATCTGTTGTATGCCCGTTTCTTTACCAAAATGCTCCGTGATTTGGGATACGTCAACTCAGATGAGCCGTTTGAACATTTGCTCACTCAGGGGATGGTGCTTAAAGACGGGGCTAAGATGTCCAAATCCAAAGGCAACACCGTCGATCCGGGAGAGCTGGTAGCGAAATATGGTGCCGATACGGCGCGGCTATTTATTCTGTTTGCCGCCCCTCCGACCCAAGAGTTGGAGTGGAACGACAGCGCGGTTGAGGGATCTTTCCGTTTCCTTAAACGATTCGCCGATCGCAGTCAATACGTCAATGTTACCGATTCTTTACCGAAGATCGATCATAGTTCTCTCTCCAAAGAGGAAAAAGCCGCACGCAAAAAAGTGTACGAAGCACTGAAACGGGCTCAAGAGGTCTACGGTGAACGTCATACGTTTAACACGATGATTGCCGGTGTGATGGAAGCGATGAACGCGCTGAATGAGCAGAGCAACCGTGATGTGTGGACGGAAGGGTATTGGATACTCACTTCGATTATGGAACCGATCGTCCCTCATATCTGCTGGGAACTCTCGACTAATCTGTTTAACGGAAAGAATTTCGGTATCCAAACCGTGCGCGAAGAGGTTTTCGAAGTCGAAGCATTGAGCCTGGGTGTCTCTATCAACGGTAAAAATCGTGCTACAATCGAGGTTGGAGTAAACGAGAGCCAAGAAGCGATTATCGAGATTGCCAAGGGTGCCGTTGAAAAATGGATTGATGGGAAAGAGATCGTGAAATCGATTGTCATTCCGGGTAAACTGGTGAATCTGGTTATAAAAGGGTAGTGTGATGCGTTTAGTGATATTTTTGGCGTGGGTTGTGTTATTCAGCGGATGCGGGTATGCTCCGGCATCCTACTATGCCAAAAATGTTCTCGGAGACAGCGTCAGCACCGAAGTAGTTATCTCCATGGAAGACCCGCAAAATACGGTTATCATTAAAGATGCCGTGGACGAGGCCGTTATTACAAAATTCAGAACGGCACTCGTTTCGAAAAAACTCTCTAAAACACACTTGAAAATATCAATTGCTTCGGTATTATTCACACCGTTGCGCTATGATACCAATGGATATGTTATTACGTATCGTACAACGGTTATAATGCATATTGACCGTAGTGTAGGGGAAACAACCTCTTCGTATTCGACACGGGGAATGTATGACTTCTCGATCGAACCGAATGCCATCATTTCGGATCAGGCACGCTTTGAGGCGATACGCCAAGGGGCGCAAAAAGGGATCGATTCATTTATCGCACAGGTAGCGGCACAGGGCGCAAGCTCGAAATAAGAGGTATCCGATGACCATCAACCAAATTGTTCGCAACACCGTAGATCGGCTCAAAGCCGAAGGTAAAGTATGGACTCCCGATGTGTATACCGAAACCTTTTGCGCAGAAGCTAAAAAAGCCGGTTTTTCTGTCGAAGATTGCAGCGGAATCGATCGCTATGTATCGTTATTGGATAAAAAAACTGCCGAAGAGATCAAGCAGTATCGTGTACGAACGACAGCGGAACTGATCCGTTTTTTGATCTCAAAACTCAGCCGTCTCAACCCGAGCGAAGCCTCAATCCTCGTTGAATTACTCAGTTCATTAGCGAAAAAAATGGCGCAGAGTATCGATGCTTTGCACAACCCGGATGCATCCGCACTCGCTAAAAAAACCATTGCTATTTTAGAAACCCAAGGCGGTGCCACACAGATTGATCTGCTCAAACAGGCGTGGAGCAATTTTCTCACGATTTATGACGATACTTTTTTGATGAGATTGGCAACGTTCGGCCCGGTGGATACCGCCAATCTGCGTAAAACGATTGAGGGGTTAAATCTCCAAGAGGGGGGAGCCCAGACGGTTGAGATCGATCACGCCAAAACAGTGCGTCTGCTGGTCTCTTCACTGGTTCCTTCGATTGCACCGACGATGGACACCGCGACGATTCAGCTCTCTCAAAAATTGCGTGATAATCCTGCTTATATCGCAACGGATGAATGCGAAAAAGAGCTTAAAACAGCAATCTCGATGCGGATTGCATTGGACAAACAAAGTGTCGAAGAGATGGTTCGGGCACTCGATACGCTGTTGGAAAAGCTCTCCGCGCAGCTGATTGAACTGATTGAACGGAGCGAAAACTCGACGACTGAAATCCGGGAAGTCAAACGGGATCTTGAATCACTTGAGAGCAATAAACCCAGCGATTTTAAAACCGCACATAAGCGCCTTTATGCGATTGCAAGCACGCTGGAAGAGAAAGTAGAAGTTTTGAGCAAAGACCTCAAAATTCATAACGACAAAGTGACCCAAATGGGTAAAAAGATTGCAACGCTGGAAGCTGAACTCTCACAGGCGACACAGGCTTCACGTGAAGATTTTTTGACCAAACTCTACAACAAACGGGCGATTGAAGAGTATTTAACCATCAAAGAAGCGGAGTATGAGCGGCATGGCCGTACTTTTAGTGTCGCGATGCTCGATCTGGATCATTTTAAAAAGGTGAATGATACCTATGGACATGAAGCGGGGGATGCAGTCCTCCTTGCTTTTGCCAAAATACTCAAAGAAGAAGCGAGAACAAGCGATATCGTTGGACGCTACGGCGGGGAAGAATTTTTGGCGATTTTAGGTGACACCGATCTCACAGGGGCAAAAGTCTTTTGTGAAAAAGTACGTGCCCATGTTGAGCAGGCCCATTTTATGTTTCAGGGAGAGCGGATCAGTGTCAGTGTCAGCATCGGAGCCGCCGAGCGCAAAGATTACCCTTCATTGAAAGCGCTTATGAAGGGTGCCGATGAGAGACTCTACAGTGCCAAACGTAAAGGGCGAAACCGTATAGAGCCTGCATGACGTTAGATGATTTTTTAGCCCAAAAACCGCTCTTTTACGATGTGATCGATTATGAGCGTTTTCCCAAAGCGTATCGAGAAATCGCACATCTGCTTCCGCACCCCAAGATTATTCATCTCGTCGGTACCAACGGTAAAGGTTCAACGGGACGTTTTTTAGCCACGGCATTGCATCGCTCCGGTAAAAAGGTAGGACATTACACCTCGCCGCATATTCTTCGTTTTAACGAGCGGATATGGATGGACGGCTCGGATATCAATGATGAAGCTTTGGAGGCGTCACATAAAAAACTTTTGGCTCTTTTAGCGTTGGAGGTTGCCGAATCGCTGAGCTATTTCGAGTATACGACGCTCCTCGCGATGGTCGTATATGCGGGGTGTGAATACGTCGTATGCGAAGCGGGGCTCGGAGGGGAGTTTGATGCGACGGCTGTTTTTGACAAAATACTCACCATTTTTACCCCCATCGATTTTGATCACGCGGCATTTTTGGGAGGGACGATAGCGTCCATTGCCGCTACAAAATTGCGCAGTATGCAGCGTGTTGCCCTTTTGGGAAAACAAAAACATCCGGAAGTCGAAACGATTGCGAGAACAATTGCTGAGGAAAAAGGGTGCACGCTTTTGGGAGTATCGGAGATGTTCACTCCGAAAATCGAAGAACAGGCATTGCATCTTGCCACTAAAAACGGTCTCAGCGAGTATTTGCGCGATAATCTCGCTTTGGCCATGGCGGCGTATACCCTTCTGGGGTATGAAGCCACTGAGCCCCTTTTTGATCAAAACGCGCTGTTCGGACGGCTGAGCCGCATCGCACCCAATATCACGTTGGATGTCGGGCACAATGCATTGGCGGCTGATTCGATAGCACAAGCGTATGTCGGGAAAAAAGTGACCCTGATCTATAACACTTACGCCGATAAAGAGTATCGCGAGATATTGAGCCTGTTACAACCGATCATCGAGAAGGTCGAGATTATCGATGTCGATGAAACTCGGATTGTTAAACGTGAAGAGTTGGAAAAGGTTTTAGATGATTTTAATATCCCTTTTGGATCATTTGAAACGATTCGAGAAGATAAAGAGTATTTGGTTTTCGGCTCCTTCAGTGTAGCCGAAACGTTTTTAAAGAGGATAAATGTCACAAGCCCGTTGGTATGAATACGTAAAAAATAATCCGAAGGCTCTTCCCGAGATTCTTCTATGTGAGGATACGAAAGAGGCGTCGGAACTCAGCGATGTATCGTCATTTTTGGAAATTCCTCACATCGTCCTTCCCGATTTTCGTGCCGCCTATATGGACGATCTTCGCCCTTTCAGCGAAGAGCTTTTTGCCCTTTTCGCCGCATTGCGTACTTATTATACGGCGTCCAAAAAGCCGCTGATTATCGCTCCGCTTAAAACGCTCCTTTTCCCGATGCCGAATCCTTCATTGCTCCAAAGTGAAACAATCGAGTTTGCTTCACGGATCGATTTGAACGGCTTTAAAGAGAAGCTTCTCCATTGGGGGTATACCTTTGTCGACATGGTCGAGATGGAAGGTGAAGTCTCCCATCGAGGCGATATTCTTGATATCTATGTCCCTAACCAAAGCAACCCGTACCGTATCAGCCTTTTTGACGATGAGGTCGAAGAGATCAAAGCATTCGATGTCGAAACCCAGCGCACCGACAAAGAGGAACTCGCCTCCATCGAAGTGACCAGCGCTTTTTTCTCTCTCGATGAACAGCAGCACAAAGCATTCGAAAAAGCGATTGCCGCGGCACAAAGCGACAGTTTTGTCAAAGATATCGCCTCCCTCGGGTTCTGGGTCTTGGGTGAGCATGGACTCGATTTGTGCGAAGGGAAAAAGGTTGCCCGTATCCGTGAGATGAAAAGCGTTCTTGATGAGGCGTACGGTCTGAATCAGCCTGTATTGTCACGCGAGCGCTTAGAGGTCGATATTCTTCCCGAATCGGAACGCTACACCCCTCTGGGGGGCGGTAATTTCGAGACCCTTCGGAGTGTCCATAAAAACAAAAAATTCACCCTCATCGCCGCAAGCGATACGCAGCTCAAAGCGGCGGGAATTTTTGAACTCAAAGGGATCAGCGTTAAAACCTCAGGGATTGTTCTCAATCTGATCGGTCCCGATGAGGTGATATTCTCCCTCAACCGTCATGAGAAAAAACGCCGTCGCCGCCGCACGTCGATTCTCCTCGATGATCTCAAAGTGGGAGATTACGTCGTTCACGAAGAGTACGGGGTCGGGATATTTGTCGGGATCGAGCAGGCGGAGATTCTCGGAGGGATCAAAGATCTCGTCGTGATCAAATACATGGGGGATGACAAGCTGCTTCTCCCGGTCGAAAACCTCGACACGATCGACCGCTATATCGCTTCGGGTTCGCTCCCTGTCCTCGATCGTCTGGGCAAAGGGAGCTTCGGCAAACTCAAAGAGTCGGTTAAAGCACGGTTGTTCGAGATCGCTTCCGAGATTGTCGGGATCGCGGCGAGCCGTGCGCTGATTAAAGCGTCGGTGATCAATGTCGATGCGGGTGAACTTCGAAGATTCCAAGATTCCGCCGGATTCGACTACACCCCTGACCAAGCGAGCGCGATTGCTTCTATCGTCCGTGATCTCTCATCGGGGCAGATCATGGATCGGCTCCTCAGCGGAGACGTCGGTTTCGGGAAAACCGAGGTGGCGATGAACGCTATCTTCGCCGCCGCAAAAGGGGGCTACCAATCGCTCCTCGTCGTTCCGACCACGTTGCTTAGTTCCCAGCACTTCCAGTCGCTCAAAGTCAGGTTGGCACCGTTCGGGCTTCGGGTCGCGAAGCTCGATCGCTTCGTCAGCACCAAAGAGAAAAATGCGACCCTTCGTGCGCTTGAGGCGGGAGAACTTGATTGCGTCGTCGGAACTCATGCGCTGTTCGGGGTGAGCTGCGCGAAACTCGGGATCGTCATCATCGACGAAGAGCACAAATTCGGGGTGAAACAAAAAGAGAAACTTAAATCGCTCTATGAGAACGTCCACCTCCTCAGCATGAGTGCGACACCGATCCCGCGCAGTCTTAATCAGGCGCTTAGTTCGATCAAAACGATGAGCGAGCTTCTCACCCCTCCGAGCGAGCGCTTAGGGGTACGGACGTTTGTGAAAAACTATGATGAAAAGCTGATCAAAGAGGTCATCTTGCGCGAGTTGCGACGCGGCGGTCAGGTATTTTACGTCCACAACTCGATCGATTCGATGATCATCAAATCGGGAGAGCTTAAAGCGATCCTGCCGGAACTGCGGATTCTCATCCTCCACTCCCAGATTAGTGCAACCCAAACGGAAGAGGAGTTGGCAAAATTTGCCGACCGTCAATACGACGTACTCCTTGCCACCTCGATTATCGAATCGGGGATCCATATGCCGACCGTTAATACGATGATCATCGACGGAGCGGATCGTTTCGGGATGGCTGATCTGCATCAGCTGCGCGGCCGTGTCGGACGGGGGCATATCGAGGGGTATGCCTATTTCATCGTTGATGATAAAGACCATCTCACTGAAGAGGCGAAAAAGCGCCTCGTGGCACTCGAATCGAACTCCTTTTTAGGAAGCGGTTCCATGCTGGCCTATCATGATCTCGAAATTCGCGGCGGTGGGAATCTCGTCGGGGATGCACAGAGCGGTCATATCAAAAACATCGGATATGCCCTCTATCTGCGGATGCTGGAAGATGCGATCAAAATCCTTACCAACCAAACGACGGCGGTTCGTGCGAAAGTGGACATCAAACTCACCGTCAGCGCCTTTATCAGTGATGAGCTGGTGAGCGAAGACCGTCTTCGCCTCGAGCTTTATCGCCGTCTAAGCCAGTGCGAATCTCCGAGTGAGATATACGAGATCGAAGAAGAGGTGGGGGACCGTTTCGGCAAGCCGGATACTCCGACGAAACAGTTCTTCGAGATTATGGTGATCAAGCTGCTGTGTATCGAGAAGAAGATTAAAATGGTAAGCAATTACAACCAAAACATCACCATCGAATACCAAAGCGGTGTCAAAGAGACGCTGCAAAGCAAAAGCAAAGACGATGATGATCTGATCGGCGCCGTCTTGCACTATCTCCGTACGGTAAAGCCGAAAGGAATCTGATGAGTTTTTGCAGTTACTATGATACCTACCAATGCCGCTCGTGCAGTTGGATTGATTACCATTATGCCGAACAGCTGAAGCTCAAGAGTGAGCATTTACATACACTTTTGAACCCCTATAACCCGGTCGAATGGCTAAAGCCTGCCACGTCACAGATCAAAGGATTTCGAAACAAAGCCAAGATGGTAGCGACTCCGACACCGGAGGGAGTCGTGCTCGGACTCTCCGAAGAGGTGAGTCTGATCGAATGTCCTTTGTACGATATGAGTATGCAGAAAGTATTGCATACGGTAGAAACGTGGCTTAGGGAGTTGGGAGTCAAAGGATATGATGTCAAAAAGAAAAAAGGGGAGCTGAAATACGTTCTCCTCACCCGAAGCAAATCCAACGGAACGATGATGCTCCGTTTCGTCCTCCGATCGCACGGGATTATCGGACGGCTGGAAAATGGTCTGGACGATTTACTCAAACGCGCTCCCGAGCTGAAAGTGGTTACAGCCAATATCCAACCTGTACATATGGCGATTTTGGAAGGGGATGAGGAGATTTTTTTTACCGAGCAACGCCGTCTCGAAGAGCGGCTAAACGGCATCCCCCTCTATATCCGTCCCAAAAGTTTTTTCCAAACCAATCCCGAAGTGGCCGAAAAACTGTACCGTACCGCGAGCGAGTGGGCGGATGAGAGCAAACCGAAAATCCTATGGGACCTGTTTTGCGGAGCAGGTGGGTTTGCGCTCCATTGTGCCGCACCGGATAGAAACATCGTAGGGATCGAGATCGAGCCTGAAGCGATCCAGTGCGCCCGCGATTCGGCGGCACAGCTGGAGATCCAAAACATCCGGTTCGAATCGCTCGATGCGGCGAGTTTCGGAGCGAGTTCAGGGGAAAAACCGGATGTTATCATCGTCAACCCTCCGCGCCGCGGGCTGGGTGAACAGTTGTGCAAATGGCTGATGCGCGTAGGGACGGAGCGGATACTTTATTCGAGCTGCAATGCGGTGAGTTTGGCCAAAGACCTTGAAGTCCTGAGCGGTTACGGCGTGAATCGGGTTCAGCTGTTTGATATGTTCCCTCATACGGCACATTACGAAGTTTTGGTGGAATTGATACGAGAATAAAGTGCGGTTACGCACATGAGGGATCTAATTCCTTTTACGTTCAATATTAATAGAGTTTTCCAAAGTGATCAAGATACGTTAGATAGAGACGCACTTCAAATTCGAGCTGATGGTACTGCGGTTCGATATGGGTGCAGAGTTTGTAAAACGCTTTGTTGTGCTCTTTTTCTTTCAAATGTGCGAGCTCGTGGGTGACGATCATCCGAAGAAACGGTTCGGGGACTTTTTTAAAGAGATGCGAAATCCGGATCTCGTTTTTGGCTTTGAGTTTTCCTCCCTGCACCCGTGAGACGAAGGTATGGGTTCCCAGCGCGGAGCTTAGATCGCGTATTTTGGTGTCGTAGAGCACTTTTGAGATAGGCGAACTGTTTCGTAAATGGGCATTTTTGATCTCCACTACGTAGTCATAGAGACTTTTATCGGTTGCATAGGGATGGGTGTCGGGATATTTGAGCAAAAGACGCTCTCCGAGACTGCCGGCATCGATCAGATGACGCACCTGAGTCCGTATCTCTTGGCTGTAATGGGCTAGGTATTTAAGGGTGTGCATGTGAAATTATAGTATAGTTTCATACAATCAAACGGCTCAGGCTTAAAATCCCTTCGCCTGCACCTGCCTCTTCGGAGCAGAAAATTATCGTGTAAAGGTTCGGGGATGGAACACCAAAAGATCGACGAGCTCGTCGCAAAGATCAAAGTACTCGAAGCGGAATTGGAAGCGGAACTCCATCAGGAATATGAGAAATTTACCTGCGAAATCACGAAAAAGCGTGAAGAAATCCTCGCTTCCTATCGGAAAGAGCGCTTGGGAACTCTGCGATATTTGCTAACGGCTCCGATTTTGCATCTCCTGAGCTCTCCTGTTATCTGGTCGGTTCTTATCCCTGCTTTGATTTTGGACGCTTTTGTGAGTGTCTATCAGTGGGTTTGTTTTCCGATTTATAAGATAAGCAAAGTGAAACGGAGTGATTACATCATCATCGATCGTCACAGACTGGCATATCTCAATATCATCGAAAAGCTCAACTGCCTTTATTGCAGTTATTTTAACGGTTTGATGGGGTATATTTCGGAGATTGCAGGCCGGACAGAACAATACTGGTGTCCGATACGCCATGCGTCGAGGGTCAAATTTATGCACAACAATTATAAAAAATTCTTCGATTACGGAGACAGTGAGAACTTTCGTCAGAGAATTGCAGAACTGAGAGAGGATTTGAGAGAGGAGAAAGAGTGAAAATAGCATTTATCGGAGATGTCGTAGGTCGGCCGGGACGGGTCATGATCAAAGAACATCTGATGAGACTGCGTCGAGAGCACGGGATCGATTTTGTCATCGCCAACTACGAAAACGCTTCGCACGGTTTCGGACTGACGGTCAAAAATGCCCATGAGCTGTTCGAGAGCGGAATCGACGTCATGACGGGCGGCAACCATACGTGGGACAAAAAAGACATCGTCCTTTTGATGGAGACGTTTCCTCTGTTACGCCCCCACAACTATCCTGCGGGTGTACCGGGGAGCGGATGCCGCATCTTTGAGGTGGCGGGGGAAAAACTCGCCGTCTTAAACATCATGGGGCACTACGGGATGCCGTATGTCGACAACGCCTTCCGATGTGCCCGCGACAACGTCGCGAGCCTTAAAGAAGAGGGGATCGATCATATCTTCCTCGATTTCCACGCCGAAGCGACGAGCGAAAAACGGGCGATGATGATGCTATTGCAAGGACAGGTGAGCGGTATTATCGGTACCCATACCCACGTCAGCAGCGATGATTTTCAGATTGCTCAGGGGACGGCATATCTCAGCGATATCGGCCTCAGCGGATGCCGTGACAACGTTATCGGAATGGATGCCAATGTTCCGCTTGAGCGATTTTTGACCGGTGTCGCAGGGCGGTTCGAAGTTCCCGAAAAATGCCGAAAAATCCTCCAAATCGCCATTATGAACCTCGAAGAGGGAAAATGCACCGAAGCGTTCAAACTCAAAATCTTCGATGACGGACGGGTGCTTCGCACCGATGCGTGGCTGGAGGAATAATAGGTGGAATTGCAGGATTCTTTTGAACTTTTCAGTGCGCTAGAACGCCTCAAACTATTAGAGAACTCTCCGCCGCTGTGGTGGCCGGCATATGGAACCTTTGAGGTCGTCGTCGGTGCCATCCTCACCCAAAATACCCAATGGGAACGTGTCCGAATCTCTCTCGATAACCTTCGAAACCGAGAGCTGATAGATCCTGCCGTCCTCTCTCAATGCCATCATGAAATCCTCATGGAGCTTATCCGCCCGAGTGGTCTGTTCAAAGCCAAAGCCACCAATCTTATCCGTCTCTCCCGTGCCATACTCGAAGAGTTTGGCGATTTCGAGACCTTTTCCCTCTCGGTCGACCGCGACTGGCTCTTATCTCAAAAAGGGATCGGCCCCGAAACGGCAGACTCCATCCTCTGCTACGCCTGCGCCCGTCCGGCTATGGTCGTCGATGCCTATACCGCGCGGCTGCTCAATGCATTCGGATACGAGTTCGAGAGTTACGATGAGTTGCAGGAGTGGTGCGAAGCGGGAATCCGAGGTTATTTCGACACCGTTCAGCTCCCTGCCGCATTTGCGCGGTTTCATGGGATGATTGTGGAGTATGTGAAGGGGAATAGCAAAGGGAAAGCGGTGAATATTGAGCGGATTGGCTTGAATATTTAGTTTGTCTCTTGCTCTTTGATATACGCATACTCTTCATCCGTAAAGATTCTAGATCGAGTAATAAATTGATACCCCAAATCGATCTCCAATGAAAACGAGTTTCCAAACGCGCTTTTTTCTTCTTTGACATCGATAATGATCTGAGAATGACGGAAGTATTCGAACTGGTCTTTATCGATGAAAAACTCGCATCCGCATATCTCACCGAGTTTGACATTTCTGCTGGGAACATAAAAATCGCTTTTTTCATAACACATGGGAGCCGTTCCGTCGCAGCACCCGCCGCTTTGGTTAAAGACTAATGCGCCGTTTTGTTTTTTGAGTGTTTCGATGACTTCTGCAGCTTTTGGGGTGAGGGTTAATCGTTCTATGTTCATGTTTAATTCCTAAAATACCCTATGTGCGGGATCAAAACGGTATTGACCCCGCCCGAATGTTTCAACTATCGATTAAAAAAATCCCATAGCGCTTTTGTTGTATGACGTCAAAATATTTTTCGTGTGACGGTACGAGTTGAGCATCATCATGTGTGTTTCTCTGCCGAGACCCGATTTTTTGTATCCGCCGAACGATGCGTGTGAAGGGTACATGTGATAGCAGTTTACCCAGACACGGCCCGCTTCGATTCCTCGGCTGATTTTGTGGAGTTGATGGGCATCGCGTGACCATACCCCTGAACCCAATCCGTAGATGGTGTCGTTGGCGATTGCCAATGCTTCTTCTTCGTCTTTGAAGGTCGTCACGGCAAGAACCGGTCCGAAGATCTCTTCTTGGAAGATGCGCATTTTGTTGTGCCCTTTAAATACGGTCGGCTGGATGTAAAATCCGTTCGGATAGGTTTCAGACTCATAAACATTTCCGCCGATGAGACACTCTGCCCCTTCTTCTTTCCCGATGTTGATGTATTCGAGAATTTTCTCTTTTTGATTGAGCGAGCATTGTGCACCCATCATGTTGGTGACATCCAAAGGATTTCCGAGTTTGATCGCTTTCATTCGCTCCAAAACACGTTTCATAAACGGCTCATAAATTGACTCTTGGATGAGGGCACGGGATGGACACGTACATACTTCACCGGAGTTAAAGGCAAAGAGGATCAGCCCTTCGATCGCTTTGTCGAAGAATTCATCGTCGGCGTCCATAATCGATTCAAAGAAGATGTTCGGAGATTTACCGCCCAGTTCCAATGTCGTCGGGATGATATTTTCGGTCGCGTATTGCATGATCAGCTGACCCGTTGTCGTCTCACCTGTAAAGCCGACTTTTTTGACGTCAGGATGGGTTGAGATGTATTTGCCGATTTTTCCGCCGGCACCGTTGATGATGTTGACGACACCTTTTGGAAGGACATCCTGGATCGCTTCCATCAGGAGGAGAATCGACATAGGGGTTGCGGACGCGGGTTTCATGACGATACAGTTACCCGCTGCCAATGCAGGAGCCAACTTCCATGCCGCCATCAATAACGGGAAATTCCACGGAATGATTTGGGCGACAACGCCGTAGGGCTCAAAAATCTCTTGGGAGATGGTATTTTCATCGATATCCGCAACGGTACCGGACTCGGCCCGGATAACGGAAGCAAAATATCGGAAGTGATCGACGACTAACGGAACGTCGGCATAGAGTGTTTCACGGATCGTTTTACCGTTATCCAGCGTCTCTGCAATCGCGAGGGCTTCCAAATTGGCTTCAATCGCATCGGCGACTTTGTTGAGCATAATGCTTCGTTCAACGACGGAAGTATGTTTATATGATTGGAATGCTTTGTTTGCAGCTTGGATTGCCAGTTCGACATCGGCTTCATTTGATCTTGGGATTTTGGTTAAAACTTCACCGTCGACAGGAGAGATATTCTCAAAATATTCGCCGCTTTGTGGAGCGACCCACTCTCCACCAATGAAATTCTCATACTGAGCTTTGTAAGTCGGTTTTGCATATGCCACTTTTTTTCCTTTGATTCAATTTCGTGAAGAAAGTTGACGGAATTTTTCCAGCAATTTTTTCTCGGCCAATACTTTATACTACTTCTATAGCTTGAAAATAGCGGTCGGATAAATGTCTTGTTTGCTGTCGTGACGATGCAGTTTTACGAAAGATTAAAACACCTCTTTGACCCGTCCCACTTCTCCGCTCATGAGCCGTACTTTTATCCCGTGCGGATGATTCGGTGATTTGGTGAGGATATCACGGACGATCCCCTCGGTTAATCTTCCTGTCGATTGATCCTCTTTGAGGACGATGCTTACCCGTTTGCCTGACATGATGTTTTTGCGTTCCTTGCCGTCCATTGTCTCTCCTTTATGTGAGTAGTGTTAATAATTCTTCGAGCGTTTGGATCCGATGGGTCGCTTTGCTAAAGTCGTGGCTTTCGGTAAAGCGGTTGTGCACGATGACGCACTCGATCCCCGCACCCACCGCAGAACGGAGCCCCCGTTCCGAATCCTCGACGATGATCGTCTCGCTTTTTTCTCCTCCCAAACGCTCCAGCCCCATCAAGTACGGATCAGGGTAGGGTTTGGCACGGGGGTATTCTCCGCTGCAGAGGACGAAGTCCATGTAGTCGGTAAGTCCCCGTGAGGCATGGATGAGTTCGAAATCGCATCTCAGTGCCGAGGTGACGATTCCCATGCGGAAACGCTCCGAGAGTTCTGCGAGTACCTCTTTGACACCGGGGATAGCGATCTCTTCGGTACGTAGATAGTGCTGATAGAGCTCGTTTCGGCGTGCGCGCCATTGATCGGTTTCACTGATCGGTATACCTGCTTCTTCGGCGATAAGAAAGGCGCTTTGACCGTTTATCATGATTTCACGGTAGCGTTCTTCGCTCAGATGGAATCCCATCGTGTTTAAAATCTCGGCACTGGCGGTGAAATACCAATGTTCGGTATCGACGAGGACGCCGTCGTTGTCAAAAAGGATCTGTGTTTTCATAGGTGGAATTGTACCGACGTTACCTTACCGTTATCATCACTCTGTACACTTTTGCAATTTTTTAACCTAGGATGCATCGGCATGAACAGAGCTCTGATATCAAATTATGCGTTTTTGCTTTTCGCATCGGCTTTTTTATCGTATTGGTATGTGGATCAGGCACTTGCCCTCTATATCCATACGTTGGGGATCAATGTCTCCAACACTTTTTTTCATGCCGTTACCCAGTTCGGGGATTCCAAATATCCCCTTATCGGAACGTTTTTGTTTTATCTCATCTATCGCAGAAGCGATAAACACTTCGCCCGTAAGAATCTCTACATCTTCAGTGCGGTAGCCATCAGCGGGTTGATCGTCGATGTCGTCAAAGTGATTGCAGGGCGGATGCGTCCGGAACTGTTTTTCGAAAATCAGCAATACGGGTTTAGCGGTTTTAAATTTGAAAGTGCTTTTTACTCGTTTCCTTCAGGCCACAGCGCCACGGCATTCTCTTTTTTTGTTGCACTCGCTCTTCTAAACCCGAAATACAAACCGCTCTTTATCGTTTTGGCATTGCTGATCGTCCTTAGCCGTATCGTCCTGTTGCAGCATTATCTCAGTGATGTCGCGATCGGCAGTGCGATCGGAGCGCTTAGTTCGTACTGGATCTATCATCGCTATTATCTCCGCGCAAAGAGCGTTCGAAGATTTTCTCTGGTTTCGTATAAACGGTCATTGAGCAAAAGTTTCGCATAGAATTGGATTTGCATACCCAGGATAACATTATTCCAAAGGGGAACCATGACGATCGACGTCAATCTGCATCACGCCGACGAGGATTTTTTTGATAATCTGGATGAGATTATGGAAGACACGATGGTGCAGATGTTTATTCTGCATCCCTCAGACACGGCAGAAATCGCATCTGCAAAAGAGATTGCAAGCGAATACGGGAGTATCTTCTACTCCGTTCCCTTGCACCTGCAGCACGAAGCCGATGAAAACTGTGTCGCATTTTCGATCTTGTGCGATGAAGACAGCTCACTTCTTCCGGCTTCGGGCAAACCGGTCGTGATTGATGAATCCCGTCTGAATGATGCCGTTGTATATGCACTAGGTGAGAGCAAAGGTATTATCCTCAATGCGACACGTGAGCATAGTGCATTGGCAAATTTTTATCTCGCGCTCGGTGCCGAGAATATTGGGGCGTTTGATACTGATACCTTAAGCACTCTAAGCATGGACCGGATCGTCCTCCAAAGCAGTTATCCGAATCATGATTTCGACGCCATTACCACAGCAGTGAAAGTGATTTCGGATGCGATGTTCCGACCGGAACAGAGTATTATCGCACGTGCGACCAAAAGTTCGCTGGAGCTGTTCGGATTCCGCAAAAGCTGATGTTTTAAACAGAGTATGAATGCCAAACGCGATATAATTTCAGAATCAAGTATAAAAGGTAGGAAACTATATGACGCGTACAATAGTATTATCGGTATTAGCTATTTTGATGTTGGGCGGATGTACCGCTAAAGAGTTTAATAGCGGTGTGGATGACGGCATCAGTGATGTAAAACGTGTTATTCGCGGGACCAATAACTAAAGAGCATTTTTAGTACGCAGTATCAGACCTTGAAAAAGGAGTGACGATGGTACCTTTTCCGATTAAAGCCGTATTGTGTGATATCGGCGGTGTCCTTTATGAGGGGGAGACCCCGATAGCCGGAGCCATCGAAGCGATAGCCCGGATCAAACAACACTATCCCATCCGGTTTTTGACCAATACTACCCAAAAAACAGGTGCACAGGTAGTGGGAACGCTCCAACAAATGGGATTTGATATATCCTCTAATGAGGTGATGACGGCGCTGGACGTCACCCGGCTGCTGCTTGAGCAGGAGGGGTGCGGTGCGTGTTATCTTCTCACCGACAGTGCAAGCGCATTTTTTGACGGCTTGCCGACGGAGCCTTGCCGTTATGTCGTGGTCGGAGATGCACAGGAAAACTTTACTTATGAGCATCTCAACCGTGCGTTCAGAGTCCTGAAAAACGGAGGGGAACTTCTCGCCGCCGCTAAAAACCGCTATTTCAAAGACAGTGACGGGGAACTCAGTATGGATGCAGGGGGATTTGTGGCGGCACTCGAATATGCCAGCGGCAAAGAATCTCGTATCGTCGGAAAGCCGAGCCGTGATTTTTATCGTCTCGCATGTGCGGCAATGGGGGTAGAACCTCATGAAACACTGATGATCGGAGATGATATCGAAAGCGATGTTTTAGGGGCACAGGAAGCGGGGTTGAGGGCGGTTTTGGTTCAAACGGGAAAATTCAGCCCTGAAGATATGAACCGGGGAATTACCCCGGATGGGGTATTTGATTCGATCGCTACGATCAATCTTTGAGGGAAAAGGCTGTCCCGGATTAACAGGCCAGTACTTCAATAACATCCGTTCCCTTCGGGACAAGGCACAAAAAGCTGTACGTTTCGTCTCCGAGCGTTTCATAGCTATGGGGTACGCCCGCAGGGATCAGCAACACGTCTCCCGCACCTGCTTCAATCGTTTTATCTCCGATAATGACTTTCGCACGACCGCTGAGGACATACTGCTCATGTTCGACCGTATTGGTATGCAGCGGCATATGACCCCCCGCTTCGATCGTAAAATTACGCATTGCAAAGTTGGGCGATTCATCCGGTGAGAGAAGCATTTTCATGGCGACTCCGCGTCCGGCTTTTTGCGCGGCGGATTCGATGCTATCGATGTGTTTGTGCAAGAACATAATGACCTCGTAAATAGAAAGTGCACAAGGGTAACATAGAATCGTTTTACGGTTGTTAAAAAAATGCGTTTAGCGTGTGTAACGTAGGAGCTGCCCTTTAAAGGGGAAGGTGAGGTAGTCGGTATGGATCGGTTTGCTCTGCGTGTGGTCAAAATCGAGACTCACCATTTTTTTACTGAAATTTGAGTGGTTTCCGCGACCGGGATCGACGATAATAACCTCACAGGTACGTTTCGTATGGCGATTGATAAATCCTGCCAAGAGCTCGACATGGTCACGTTCATACAGCAGATCGCTTCCGATAATGAGATCGAATTCTCCCAAAGTGCTCTCGATGTCTTCCCAACCTGCTCGGATAAATGGGATGAGTTTGTCATTATTGATACGGGTGTTTTCATCCATAAAACGTTCCGCCTCGGGATGGTAATCGGTTGCAGAGATATTGGCGGAACGGTGATTGAGGACGAGACTCGCGAGCCCGATACCACATCCGACCTCTAATATCCGTTTTCCTTCGATGTCAAAATCGCTCATGAGATGGGCAAGAATCTTGCTCGAATCCCAGATTACGCCAAACATGGGCCACGAAGCGGAGGATATTCCTAGTTTTTCTGCCATATTATCGGTGTCAAAATATTGTTGGGTATCACGGAGCGTTCGAACGTGTATGTCAGAGTTTGGAAATTCGATGGTTTGGTAGCGGAATCGTATGGGGGACATAGCAAACCTTCGCTTAAGCGCGAAGGTTTAGCCATGAGGGAGGATTGTCGAAACTAAGTTCACTTTCGTGCCAGTCGGTTTTTTCACTGTTACGGGCGTGCAATTGTCCACCGATAAGGGTATATTGCAACCCGGTGACATTGCTGGTTAGCTTTTTGCCTTCTTTTAATGCTTCTAAAACGGCTTCTTTGCTTTCCATGGGGGTTCCTTTAGATCGGTTCGGAAAAACACCTGATGGTGCCTTTGTAGAACGATAGGAGAGGTGACGGGCAAAGAAATCTGCCCGTCAGTGAAATTAGATAACGCTAACGTTTTCTGCTTGAGGACCTTTTTCGCCTTCACCGATAGTGAAAGTTACTTTTTGTCCTTCTTCAAGACTTACACGGCCATAGCCAGTGCTGTTGATTTGACGGAAATGTACGAATACATCTTTACCGCCGTTGTCTTGTTGGATAAATCCAAAACCTTTTTCACTGTTGAACCATTTGACTGTTCCGTTAACTTGATTTGCCATAGCAATTCCTTTGGGTTGTAATACACCTCATTGCTGAAGTGGTCGAAGTATAAAGTGGAGTATTCTAAGGGCGGGTCGTACTGCTAACGGAAGTCATCAATAAAAATCAAGCCAAAGATGAAACTCTAAATCATCTTTCAATGGAGATATTATACCTGAAAAAAAACTTAATAGCAAGGAAGTCAGTGTGTAAGTACCCATAGTACGTCAAATAGGGGGCTCATTCTCTTAGTTTTAGCCTTAAAGAAGTCAAAGAAGAAAAATAGAGGCAAAATATCTAGGCGAAATTAAAATTTTGGTGGCTACAATCAATCAAAAATTAGGCTGCAAGATATGAATACCAGATCCAAAAAAGAAGCAATCAAAGGGGCATTTTTCGGTGCCATTGTCGGTGACGCACTGTGTCTCGGGAACCATTACGAGTATGATGCACACAAAATATTCGAAGCCTACGGGAGAAAGCCGATCGAAAAGTATATGTCACCCGGTGAGATGATGGGGGGACAGACCCACGGCATCGGCTGGGGTGAACGCAACTACCATCCCGGAAAGAGCGCCGGAGGAAGCACGGATTACGGTGATTATAATATTCTGGTTCTGGAACATCTGGCGGCGATCTCCGAACCTCCAAGAGCTTTTGATGTAGCGGCTATTATTCCGCATTGGATGAATCGGCTCGAAAACGGATGGGGTTCATGGATCTGCACCATGACGAAAGAGACGTATGGACAAGTAAAACGGGGAATGAGTATCGAGCAGCTCGGCGGTATTTCCAATGCGATGGCGATTCGCCATGTTGCAGCACATGGATATTATGAGAGCGAAGAGGAACTCTCCGACGTTGCACGCAAAGCGATGTTCACCCACAAAGATCTCCATGCCCTCGGAGGGGGAGAGTTTTTTGCCCGTGTCACCCATCGTGTGATCCAAGGGGCTAAGCCTGCCGATGCCATCGAAGCGGTTGCGGTGCAGATGGGGGGCTTTTTTGAGACGAAAGTCGCTCAGGCCATTGCAAAGTTCCGCGAAGCGACGAACCCGGATAGCGCACTTTCAAAAGAGCCGTTTGCCGATGATCTGGCATTGACGAGTATGGCACGCTTGTGGGACATCGGACGCTCCGAACCGATCAAAGTAGGCAAAGCCAGTCCGACGGAAGGGACGCTTCCTGGAGCGGTCTATTTTATTTTAAAATACGCGGATGAGGAAGAGGGGCTGAAAAAAGCATTGCAGGCGAATGCAATGGTCGGCGGCGATAACGCTTCGCGGAGTATTGCGATCGGAATGGTGCTCGGTGCCTATAAAGGGGTGGACGCGATTCCCGGTGAGTGGAGAGAGACGCTCGAACAGTGGGACTATTGCGAAAACCTGCTGAATAAACTCCCGTTGCTTAGAAGCTAAATTAACCACTCAAGGAGCATATATGGAAAACAAAAAAGAAAATATCTACGAAACGAATGCATTGGTTTCCCAATATTGCGAGTTTCAGTACGGAGACGCATATTTAGGTGTTGAAAATTTTGCAAAAGTGTGTGCCCAAAAAGCGATCTCTTACTCTGCCTCGATTCCTCAAAGGCGTGCTCTTGATTTGGGATGTGCAACAGGACGTGCTTCGTTTGAATTGGCAAAAGCGTTTGAATATGTCAGTGGTGTCGATTACTCGCAAGCGTTTATAAACATCGCTAACGATATCCAAAGGGATGGATGTATTTCCTATGCGCTGAACAGTGAGGGGGATATTAAGCAATGCAAAGAGGTTTGTCTGAAATCTCTCGGCCTCGATGAGGTGGGAGAAAAAGTGGAATTTTTTCAGGGGGACGCGTGCGATCTGATGCCGCTTTTAGCCGAATACGATCTGGTTATGGCGACAAATCTCATCGACCGTTTGTACGAACCGAAACTCTTTTTGAAAACGATCCATACCCGGATCAATGATTACGGATATTTGATTTTGACATCCCCTTATACCTGGTTGGAAGAGTATACGGCAAAAGAATTTTGGATAGGGGGGTATTACGATTCTGAGGGAAACGAAGTGAGCACGTTAGAAGGGCTCAAAGAAATTTTAAATGAGAATTTTGATTTAGTGAATGTCGAAGATGTTCCGTTCGTCATTCGGGAGACGCCGCGCAAATATCAATACACCCTGTCTCAGATGTCCGTGTGGAAACGAAAAGAGCGATAAGACTCAGACTTTCGATTGCACCGTAATTTTCGTCGCTTCGAAGAGTTCGGCTGCTTTTTTGATCATCGGCTCTTTGAGGACATCGCTCCCGTCAAACTCTTTGACACTGCTTTCATCGCATTGGCTGACACAGCTTCCGACACCGATTTCGCTCTCTTCAATCATAGATGCGGGTTCATCGGTAATCTCTTCACTCACAGGTTCAGCTATTACTGTTTCAGCTGTTTGCTGTGGAGAAGGAATGGGCTCTTCGGCCACCTTGGTGCACCCTTGCGATTTGATCTGCGTATCGATCCCGTAAATTTCCCGAACAAACTGGCGGATGATTCCGAAACTGTTTTTGAGAAGCTCTTTATCACCGTCTTCCGCACAACTCTCCCACGTAAGGGTATTGTCTTCGTACGAGAGAAAGGTGACGTTCTTTCTAAAACACTCTCCCAACTCATCGCTGCGGTCACTGATCCGTTCACACAGCTGTTCAAACTGCGATTTTACGGCTGGGGGAGTCGGTGTAACATGTACGGTAGGGGTTTCGGCTGCCGCTACAGGTGCAGAAACAGGTGTTGCATGAGCCGGTGCGTGAGAGACGCGTGATTCGAGTGACTCGATCATCTCGTCGATCTCTTTGATCTTGAGCGCTTCGATCATTTTAAACAGCACGAGGCTCACGACAAAGCCGCCGTCGGCGTTGATGGCGAAAAGAGTTTTGGCATCGCTGAGGATCCGGAAAAAGCGTTCGATTACCAGCGGACTAAACCGATGATCTCCTTCGTAGAGACGCTCTTTGAGATAGGCGATCAATTCATCGACTACCATTTCGGATTCGTATGCTTCGAGTTCTTGGAGCATGTGTATCAAGCTGACACGGTCTTTTGCAAAAATAGCATCAAAAAGGCGGCTGATATAATCAGGATCGAGGAGCCCCAGCATATCGGCAACCGTTTTAACGTCTACGAACCCTTTGGAATAGATGATCGCTTGATCCATCAAGGTTAGAGTGTCTCGTAGACTACCTGAACCGCTGCGGGCTAAGATGTCGAGTGCTTCAGGCTGATAATCGATTTTTTCGAGATGGAGAATATGGCTCAGATGGTGGACGATGTTCGGGTGGCTGATACGTTTGAACCGAAAATGCTGAGTTCGGCTGAGAATCGTCGGCGGCAGTTTGAGCGGATCAGTGGTCGCTAGAATGAATTTAACGTATTCAGGCGGCTCTTCAAGGGTTTTGAGAAGCGCATTATGCGCCTCTTTAGTGAGCATGTGTACTTCGTCGATGATAAAAATCTTTACCTTTGCGCTGGCGGGACGGTATTTAGTATGTTCAATCAGATCGCGGATATCGTCGATTTTTCGGCTGGATGCGGCGTCCATCTCGATAATGTCGATATGGCGCCCTTCATTCGCCATAACACAGTGGCTGCACACATCGCACGGAGCGGAAGTCGGCCCATTTTCGCAGATAAGAGATTTGGCAAAAATCCGTGCGGTAGAGGTTTTACCCGAACCGCGAAGTCCCGAGAAGAGATAGGCATGCGAAAGTCTCCCCGAATCAAGGGCAAGAGAGAGGGTTTGAGAGATGCTTTCCTGTCCGATAAGCTCTTCGAAACGTCGAGGACGGTATTTTAACGCTAAAACCTCTGAATTATGAGCCATGCTGTCTCCTTTATACGTCCGAGGTATAAACCTCGATTAATCCGACGGCGGAGCAAGCTCTTCGCCTTAGGTTTCGAATCTATGAAAATGAGGTTACTCATTTTCATTACGGTTCTCATGTTAACACTGGGTTTCCTTCGGCAGGATACCCGCGCGCAGTATACCGCGCTGTTCCTGAAAAATCCTATTATAAGGAGAGCCACTCTTTAGCGACGCGTCGAAGCCCTTCGGGATTTTCGGAGGCGAAAAATTTGAGGTTTGTCTCCTCGAACCGCTTTGTAAAATCGTAATGCTTTTCCAGATATTCGACAATCGCCTCGCCGGAGTGGATCAGGGTACTTTTCCCGTCAAAATACCCATCAATCGCCTCTGCTACCAGCGGGAAATGGGTACATCCCAGAATGATTGCATCGGGAGTTTTTTCCAGTGAACCGAAATAATGGTGCAGAGCGCTTTGGAGCACTTCACCCTCATAGAGTCCCTCTTCGACGATAGGTACAAGCAAAGAGGTCGCTATAGCGCTGAGATTTTGGTATCCCAGCTCGTGAAGCCCTTTTTCATAGGCACCCGATTTGACGGTTGCTTTGGTCCCTAAGATGAGGATATTGGCATCGGTAGCGGGAATCGCGTTTTTGAGTGCCAAAACTCCGGGATCGACCACACCGATCACATCGCAATCACTCTGTTCCCTCATCTCATCGAGGGCATAGGCACTGACGGTATTGCAGGCGGTGATGAGGAGGTCTATTTCAAAGTTTTTGAAAAATTCGAGGGCTTCGAGAGAGTAACGGATGATCGTATTTTGATCTTTGACCCCATAGGGAACACGGGCGGTATCGCCGAAGTAAATGATCTCTTCAAAGAGTTTATGTTCCAACAGCGACTTAACGACGCTCAGCCCTCCAACACCGCTGTCAAAGACCCCGACTCTCATCTTATTTGGTCGACTCGTTCATACTGTCGAGGAATTCGATGTTGGACTTGCTTTTGAGCATCGTGTTGTAGAGGAAACGGAGTGCTTCGACTTCGTCTTCTTGTTTATGCAGCATAGAACGAAGAACGAATACTTTTTGTAGTACTTCCGGTCCGAGAAGAAGCTCTTCTTTTCGGGTTCCCGATTTGAGAATATCGATCGCCGGGAAGATACGGCGATCAGAAATTTTGCGGCTGAGGACAATCTCGGAGTTTCCGGTCCCTTTGAACTCTTCGAAAATGACTTCGTCCATACGGCTTCCCGTTTCGACGAGGGCGGTTGCGATAATCGTCAAACTTCCGCCGTTTTCGATATTACGAGCCGCACCGAAGAATCGTTTCGGTTTGTGCAGAGCGTTGGCGTCAACCCCGCCGGAGAGGACTTTCCCCGAGCTCGGAGTAACGGTATTGTATGCACGTGCCAGACGGGTGATCGAATCGAGGAGGATAACCACGTCTTTGCCGAGCTCAACGCGTCGTTTTGCCCGCTCAATGACCATTTCAGCCACTTTAACGTGATTTTTTGCCGGTTCGTCGAAGGTCGAACTGTATACTTCTCCTTTTACGGAGCGTTCCATATCGGTAACCTCTTCAGGGCGTTCGTCGACAAGAAGAACCATCAGTTCGACTTCGGGATGATTGTTGGTCACACCGTGTGCGATCTCTTTCATCAACTCTGTTTTCCCTGATCGCGGAGGTGCAACGATAAGACCGCGCTGACCTTTACCGATAGGGGCGAACAAATCCATCATCCGTCCGGTCAATTTAGTCGGTTGGTACTCGAGTTTGAGCTGTTCAAGGGCATAAAGCGGGGTGAGATTTTCAAAAAGAGGACGTTTTTTAGACTCTTCAGGAGGGAGATAGTTGATTGCCTCGACTTTGAGAAGGGCGTAATAGCGCTCCTGATCTTTCGGTGCACGTACCTGACCAGTAACGATATCCCCGTTACGCAGAGCAAAACGGCGGATTTGGGTGCTGGAAACATAGGCGTCATGAAGTGAATCGCTGAACCCCTGATCCACAGCACGCAAAAATCCGTAACCGTCCTGCATAATTTCCAAAATACCGGTAAAGAGGATGAACCCTCCTTGCTGTACTTGGGTTTTGAGGATTTCAAAAATCAAATCTTGACGTTTGAGTTCATTCGGGTCTTCAATGCTTAATGAGGTAGCAATCTCAAGAAGATCTTCAAGCTTTTTGGTACGGAGTGCTTCGATCGTAAACCCGTCAACAGGGATGTGAGTACGGTTTTTCGAATTGTTGTTTCGAGGAGTTTTTGCGGTATCGCTCATGCGTGGAATGCCTTAAAGTGTGTGGATTTAATCGGCGAGAACTAGGTGAGATGTCATTGACAGGTCATAATATTTGTGCCGACATTATAAACTATAGCGAAGCAGGATGTCAAGAAGGGTGAAATTTTAAAGTGTGAACGGTTTTTGCTCTCTGTGCTTTAACAGTACAATAAACATATTTTAAAAGGTTCAGCTTGTTCGATTTTTTTAAAAAGAAAACTGAAGAGACTCCCGCAGTCGAAACGGTGATCGAGACCCCAAGAGATTTTACCAACACGATTGGGATGGAGTTTCTCTATATCGACGGCGGAGAGTTTACAATGGGGCGCAATCCGCAATATAATGAAGGGGGCGAAGTCGAATCGCCTGCCCATCCGGTAAAGCTCAAAGGGTTTTGGATTTCTAAATATCCCGTTACACAAGAGCAATATTTTAAGCTTACACGCGTTAATCCGTCGTATTTCAAAAATGACAAAGTCGAAGAGGAGAGTTCCCGCCGTCATCCGGTAGAGCAGGTGAGCTGGTTTGATGCCAAAGCCTTTGTCGAATTGCTTAACCGTTATGAGGGGAAAACGCGCTTTTATGCATTACCGACTGAAGCACAGTGGGAATACGTCGCCAAAGCCGGCGGTAATACCCGATTTACATTCGGTGACTCGGAAGCGCTGCTGGATGAGTATGCGATTTATGAATACAGTTCCAATGGAAGAACAGCGGTAGTGGACGGTAAAATCCCTAATCGTCTTGGGGTTCACGGGCTTTTGGGGAATGTTTGGGAATGGTGCGAGGATGACTTTTTCGCCAACTATTCAGGCGCTCCGAGCGACGGAAGTCCCCGTATCGGAGGAGCAGAAGGGGAGTCGTTTAAAGTGCGCCGCGGCGGAAGTTACAAAACGGGCTATTTGTGCCTGCGCAGTTCGTTTCGGGGCTATTCCCGTCCCGATTTTGTTTCAAATGATATCGGGTTCCGTCTTGTCATTAACGGTGATCCGCTTAAATAATATGTAAAATGTTCCGAGAATAAAATCCCCGAAACTACGCTAACGCTGTGTTTCCTTCGGCAGGAAGCCCACGCGCAGATAACCGCGCTATAAAAACTCACCATCTACGTATAGCCATTTGTTGTCGACTTTTAAAAATCGGCTTTTCTCTTTGAGAATGCCGCCGTCGAGTTTTGCTTCAAAGGTTACAAACGCTTCACTCTCTCCGTCTATAAACTCACTTATCTTCAGCCCTAAAAATCGGGTAGAGAGGGAAAACTCCAAAATATGTTTTTTCCAAACCTCTTTGTCTTCCGTATAATCGGGATTATTCGGATGAGTCGTCGTCATGATATATTCGCTTAGGCCGAGGGCAAAGGCACTGTAGCGCGAGCGCATGAGTTTTTGGGCATTGGAGGGGAATATCCCTCTGTGATAGGGGAAACAGCAGTTTTTGTATTTTTCGCCGCTATGGCAGGGGCAGGGTGCATTCGGTGATATTTTCATCCTGGAATGATAATGAAATATAACTTATTTTTCATAATCAGGTTGGAGTAAGTGTGAACGAAGTACTCTATAGTTTCAAAGAAATTCAAGGTTGCGATTATGTCTTATTATATATGGCTGATGTTAGGTGTCATTGCTCTTGTGGTCGAGATGATGTTGCCGACATTTTTTGCCCTGTTTGCTGGGATCGGTTGTATAGCTGCCGCTGCTGTCGCATTTTTCCTACCGACATCCCTTGTTGCCCAGTTGGTCATTGCATCGGTATTTATGATCATCGGTGCCGTTGTGTTTAAAAAGCGGCATATCGGAGATGATGAACGTGATGCGGTAGGGACCCATAATGAGTTTGTCGGGATCAGAGGGATTGCGTTAACCTCTTTGTCTTCACATCACGAAGGGCAAGTCGAATTATACGAACCGGTGGTCAGTGCGAGAGAATGGCCGGCACTCTCGACGAATGAAGATATCGATGCCAATGCCGAGATCCGGATTGTTCAGCTTCGCGGCAATACGCTGATCGTAGAAAAAGTTTAAAAGGAATGTACATGGATTCAAGTATCGTTTTTTCGTTAGTCTTAGTTGCTGCGGTGGTATATACCCTCTCACAAATGGTACGGATCGTACCGCAGGGGGAAGAGTGGGTTGTCGAGCGGTTGGGTAAATACCATAAGACCCTTTTGCCGGGACTGCATCTGCTGATTCCCATCGTCGATATCGTTGCGTATCGGATCATAACCAAAGAACTGATTCAGCAGACCCGCGAACAAGAGGTCATTACCAAAGACAACGCCGTCGTCATTATCAGTGCGGTCGTTTTTTACCGCGTAACCGATCCGGGGAAAGCGTCGTATTCGATTAGCAATTTTGAGAGTGCGGTTGCCAATATGACGACAACAACTTTGCGTGCGGTGATCGGGGGGATGACGCTCAACGAGTCTCTTTCTCAGCGTGATGTGATCAAAGCGGAAGTGGCCGGAAAGATCCGCGATTCTCTCAGCGGTTGGGGATTGACGCTAGGTAATCTGGAGGTTCAGGATATACGTCCGAGTCAGAATCTCCAGGAAGCGATGGAGCGCCAAGCAGCGGCGGACCGTGAACGCGAAGCGGCAATCCTCATCGCGGATGGGCAAAGACGGGCCGCCATCGCTCAGGCCGAAGGGCAAAAACAGTCGGTTATTCTGCAAGCGGAGGGGAGACTCGAAGCGGCAAAACTGGAAGCACAGGCAAAAGTGGAACTGGCAGAAGGGGATCGAAAGTCCATGGTGGTTGTGGCACAAGGGTTTGCAGGGGGAGAAGCGTCACCTCATTATCTTCTCGCTCAACGTTATATCGACAGCGTTAAAAACCTGAGTGAATCGGCAAACTCCAAAGTGGTATTCATGCCTGCGGATTGGCAGCAAAGTCTTGCAGGAGCAGTGGGATCGTTGGGCTATTTGGGTACAGCGCTTGGTGAGAAAAAATAGGGCATTTTGCCAACTTTTTTTCTTCTTAGCTCCCATGGGCTATAATCGCTCTTATGATATATGAAATAACGACTCTTATAGGCTTTGTAGCCGCCGGAACATTAGGTTGGCTGTTGAATCAATCCCGTCAGCAGTATGCATTGCTCGAAGCTCGCGCCCTGCAGCTCCAAGAACTTTACAGTGCTGAACTGGCGCTTAGAACAAAACTGCAAAGCGATGTAGAACATTCTCATAACGAGTACCATGCGCTGGAACGCGATTACGCGATTTTACATACGCGTCATGAAGAATCCTCACGCGGTTTCGAAGAAAAAATCCGTCTGCTCGATGAAGCCAAAGCTCAAATGAAAGTGCAGTTTGAACAGCTGGCGGCCCAGATTTTCGAGCAAAAATCGAAAACGTTCGACGAAGCGCACACCAAAGGACTTGACCTTCTCCTCAAACCGTTCCGAGAACAGATCGCTCAGTTCGCGACTCAGAGCAAAGAGCAGTTTATCCACGATGCCAAAGAGCGACAAAGCATCAAAGACGAAATCCTCCGCCTCAAAACCCTCAATGAACGCCTCAGCCAAGATGCGATCAATCTCACACAAGCTCTTAAGGGGGAAAATAAAACCCAAGGAAACTGGGGAGAGATCGTTCTCGAGCGGATACTCGAAGAATCGGGGTTACGAGAGGGGCATGAATATGACATCCAAAGCACCCTCAGTGATGAAGAGGGGAAAAAATTTCGTCCCGACGTTATCGTCCATCTGCCGCAAAACAAAGATATTATTATCGATTCCAAAGTCTCGCTCGTTGCCTATGATGCATTTATCCGTGCCGAAAATGACGAAGATCGTGCCCATGCCCTCAAACAGCACCTTCTCTCGATCCACAGTCATATAAAAGGGCTCAGCGGCAAACGCTACGAACAGCTCAGCGGTGTACGGACACTTGATTTCGTACTCCTGTTTATGCCAATCGAGGGGGCGTTCCTCCTTGCACTGGAGCAAGACAACACCTTCTTTAAAACAGCATATGAGCAAAACATCGTCGTCGTCTCTCCCTCAACCCTTCTCGTAACACTTCGTACCATCGAACATATATGGAGAAGCGAGTATCAAGAACGCAATGCCAAAGCGATTGCCGAATCGGCTGAAGCGTTGTATGAGAAGCTGGTCGCATTTGTAGAAGATATGGAGAAAATCGGCGAGCAGATCGGGCGTACCCAAAAAAGTTATGAGGGGGCGATGAATAAACTCTCTACCGGAAAAGGAAATCTCATCCGTCGTGTCGAGTCGATGCGGAAATTAGGGTTAAAACCGAAGAAGCTGCTTCCGTCGTCTGTTACAGACATAGACGAAGAAGAAACTCTCTTATAGGTGCGGAATTTTCACCTTTGAGTTCAGCAGCGCTCCGATGAGTATCATCAGAGCCAAAACACCTATCCATCCAATAAATCCCGATCCGAGCCAGACCAGCCACAGCAAAATCGCCCCTAGTGGCGTCGGTACTCCCGTAAAATGTTTGGCGACTTCTCCCGCATCCGTGTTGATGTTAAACTGGATCAGACGGCGCAATCCGCTGATGACGTAATAGATCGAAGCGATGGAGGTGATGATGAGCGGCAGTCCGGTGAGGTGAGCATAAACCCCTTGGAAGATAAAAAAGGTTGGGACGAGAACGAAACTGAGAAAATCGGCGAACGAATCGAGTTGAACGCCGAATTCATTGGATAAGCCGTATTTTCGTGCGACTTTACCGTCAAAAATATCAAACGCTCCACCTATCCATGCAAGGACAACGGCAACTATAAATTGGTTTTGAGTAATAAAGTAGGTAGCGAGAAGACCACACGTGATATTTGCCATTGTAATGAGGTTGGCTAGGTTAAAATGACTTGTTGAACGCCATAAAAATTGCATAAAAGTCCTATTAGTGTATTATTTTACTTAGAATTATAGCGAAGCAGGACCCAATAGAGCTAATTGAAAAAGGTTATCATTATTAAGGAGTATATAAGTTGATAACTATTATCATTGTCTAGTTACTTAGTTTTACGATACTAAGAAATTAGGGATAGAGTGTGAAAAAAACAATAATGATGGGTTTGGCTACTGCTACAGCTTTAAATGCTTCCGCTATTGAAGATGTAGTAAAGGAGGGAACACTCGTGGGTCAAATTCGTGCAGCGTATGTGGTTCAAAATAATGCGCTGGATTCAGACACCTACGGAACATCATTGGGCGGTATGTTGAAATACGAAACGGTGCCTTGGAATGGGGTTAAAGCCGGATTTGCAGCATACTTGAGTCAAAAGCTTCCATTCGTAACGGGTAATAATGAAAAGGCAAACGGTGACTTGTTCGCTGCGGATGCAAAATCCTATCTCTATTTGGGCGAAGCTTATCTTGACTACACTACAGAAGAATTTGCATTACGTATCGGACGTCAGCAAATCAATACACCGCTTGCCGATACGGATGATATACGAATGCATCCTAATACCTTTGAAGCGGCAATGGCTTCGTACAAAGGGTTTGAAGGGACAATACTCGTCGGTGGCTATATTACCCGTTTTGCCGGCTATGATTCAGGCAACGATATATCAAAATTCAAAAAACTTGACGGTGTTGAGAGCAAGGGTGCAGCTATAGTAGGTGCCACGAATGAAAGTATTGAAAATCTGGCGCTGCAGGGATGGTATTACAAAATTGATCATGTTGCGAATGTATTTTACACGGATGCGGGGTATGGTATTGTGCTCAATGAGTCGGCGGGAGTTGAACTCGCAGGACAATTCGGTCATTTTTCCGAAGAAAATAACAGCGGAATAGAGGGGAATGTCTATGGGATCGGAGCAACATTGAATGTTGGAATGATGGCTCTGGGCGCAACCTATAATAAAACATTTAACGATACAGGAAAAGCGGTTAGTAACGGGTTTGGCGGAGGACAGTATTACACTTCGATGGAAGAAACAACGATTGACGGATTCGAAGATGCCAGAGCGTATCAGCTTACTACGGAGCTTGATATGGGCGCGATAGGGATAGAAGGACTGAAATTAGCTGCACTTTATGGTAGTTTCAAAGGAAAACGCCAAGGATTAGATGCTAGAGTTTCAGAATATGATGCTGTCGCTGCCTATGCCTTTAATGATGCCATATGTGCGGATATGAGTTATGCGATGATCAAAGATAAAAATAAAAATTTCAGTGAACTCGGAACAGACGGCGGATATGACCGCTTTTTACTCCGTCTGAACTATAGCTTTTAGAAAGGATGAGTATGAATACCATGACGTTACTCAGCGCATGTAGCAAAGGAGGAGTTGCAACGGTTGCAAAGATCAATGCGACGGGTCCTCTCAAGCAGCGCCTGATTTCATTCGGACTGATGAAAGGTGCCGAGGTTAAAATGCTCGAATGTGCCCTTACCAACAGTACCTATGAAATTAAAGTCGGAAATATGAGTTTGGCATTGCGTAAAGAAGAAGCCGAGTTGATTGAGGTCACCAATGTCCGATAGAAAAATCAAAGTAGCCCTCGTCGGTCAGCCGAATGTCGGAAAAAGTATGCTTATCAATTCGATAAGCAACGCACGTCTGCATGTAGGAAATTTCACCGGGGTGACCGTAGAAAAAACGGAAGTGGTATTCGAATACGACGGATACGATTTCCGTGTCGTTGATTTACCCGGAACCTATGCGTTTACCGATTATTCGATCGAAGAGCGGGTGACACATGAATTTCTGATACACGAACAGTACGATTTGATCATTAACGTTGTGGACTCGACAAATCTGGAAAAAAATTTACAGCTTACCGCTGAGTTGATGACAATGAGCAAAAAAATGGTTATTGCACTCAATATGAGCGATGAAGCGGATCGTGAAGGGATCGAGATTAACGCTCCCTATTTGACTCAATTGTTAGGTATTCCGTGTGTACGCGTTTCCGCAGCCGCTAAATTCGGCCTTGATGAGCTGATGAAAGCCGTCATCAGTGTTCATGAAATATCGTATCAGGAACAAAAACTCGTCTTTAGTGAAGCGGTTGAAGAAGAGATCGAATTAATCACCGGTTACCTCGACCGACATAAATTCAAAGCATCGATCAGCAATCGTAACATTGCGATCAATTTGCTCCAACAAGAGAAAAAGACCTATCGGGTTTTGCATGACAACCCTATCTGGACAGAACTTCAGCCGATGCTGATCGAAGCGGATCATCATATTGCGCTGCATCACGACAGCGATGATATCAAAGAGATCTTTGCGGAAGAGTATCTGGCGTTTAATCGTGGGGTGATCAAGGAATCGGTCAAAGTAAAACCTAAAGCCGAAGAGAAAAAAACAACCACAGAGAAGATCGATTCTGTGCTCATCCACCCGATCTTCGGGATTCCGATCTTTCTCTTTTTTATGTGGGGATTGTTTCAGCTCACGTTTGAGATCGGAAGCATACCAATGGATTGGATCAGCGCGTTTTTTACTTGGTTCGGGGAAGTAGTAGGCTCCACTATCAGTAATGCTGAAGTACGCTCTCTTATCGTAGACGGGGTTATATCCGGCGTGGGTGCAGTCGTTTTGTTTGTCCCGAATATCGTCATATTGTTTGTGGGGATTGCTCTGCTCGAAGCGACGGGATATATGTCCCGTGTTGCGTTTTTACTGGACGGTTTTTTTCATAAATTCGGACTTCACGGTCAATCTTTCATTCCGCTCGTATCAGGATTCGGGTGTTCTATCCCGGCCTATATGTCAGCTCGTATTCTCAAAAACGATCGGGATCGCCTGCTTACTTTATTTGTCATCGGTTTTATGAGCTGCGGTGCACGATTACCGGTGTATGTTCTGTTTACAGGGGCATTTTTTTCTCCTCAAATGGCAGGAAATGCCTTGTTCGGTATCTATATTCTCGGGGCCATGATCGGACTGGTTGCGGCAAAAGTGTTGAAGATAACGGCTTTCAAAGGGATAGATGAACCCTTCGTTATGGAAATGCCGAAATATCGCCTCCCATCTGTGAAACTGATCTGGCATACAGTTGTGACAAAAACGATGATGTACCTGAAGAAAGCGGGGACGTTTATTGCCGCGGCATCAATGCTTGTATGGTTTCTCAGTACGTATCCGAAAAATGCACTTTTGGATACCCAATACAACCAAAAAATTGAGACAGCCGCATCAGAAAGTGAAGTCAAAAGTCTCAAAAATCAGCTTGCCGAAGCCCAGCTGGAACAAAGTTTCTTAGGGCGTATCGGTCATACGATCGAGCCGATATTTACACCGCTCGGTTTTGACTGGAAAATGGCAGTCGCTTTGCAGACAGGGCTTGCGGCAAAAGAGGTAGTCGTATCGACGTTGGGAGTGCTGTACTCACTGGGAAGCGATGCAACGGAATCGGATAACTCTCTTGTCGGAGCGATTCATGAGCATATCCCTTTTGCGTCAGCGGTAGCGTTTATCGTAGTTATTATGACCTATTTGCCGTGCTTGGCGGCATCGGTTGTCTTTACCCGTGAGGCCGGAGGGATCAAATATTTCGGATATCTATTCTTGTTCACGACGATTGTGGCCTATTCACTGGCGTTTGTCGCCTACCATTTGACATTGTGGATGAGTTAGCACTTATTAACCGTCCCTGAGTTACAATTCGAGTATGAGTAAAATATTAATGATAGAAGATGATCTCGAGCTCGCCGAGATTCTGACTGAATTTTTAGAGCAGTATGATTTTACGGTGACTACTGAAGACGATCCGTTTAAGGCGCTCAGTATCCTTAAACTTGAAAAGTTTGATGCGGTTATTTTGGACTTGACGTTGCCGGGGATGGATGGCTTGGAGGTATGTGAAGCGATCCGTGCACGCCAAAATATTCCGATTATTATCTCTTCGGCACGCTCTGATGTGTCTGACAAGATCAATGCATTGGAATTGGGAGCCGATGATTATCTCCCGAAACCGTATGATCCTAGAGAGCTTGAAGCGCGCATTCACTCCGTATTGCGCCGATACGATGCAGCTTCTACGGCAGCTTCGGAGATCGCATGCGATTTCAAACTCAACGAGTCTGCGATGCAGATCAGTTACAAAGGACGCCCGATCGAACTTACCAATGCGGAGTACGGTATCCTCGCGCACATGATTAAAAAACAGGGGATGGTTGTCTCTCGGGAAGATTTGATTCACAACGTCAGTGCGATTAACGAAGACTCTTCGAATAAAAGTATTGATGTAATGATGGGTCGGATACGTAACAAACTCGGAGACAAAGCGCTCATTGAATCGATTCGCGGCATCGGCTATAAACTGCTAAAATGAGAAATAGATTCTGCCCGACTAGGGCTGGCTTTAGTGCCTTAGCGGCTAGCGTAGCTCAAGGTATTGTATTCCTTGGGCGTTCTAAATAAATATGATCAAAAATAATGCCGTTATTGCCACTGTCGTATTTGCCCTCGTGGTGACGGTATCAAGTGTCAGCTATACGTTCTATCAGCTGTATCAGACCAACCGTGCCAAGCATATTGACAATATTTTTACGAAACACTCTCTGATCAGCCAAATCTACCATACTTACCTACTGAAACAGATCTCCGAACCGATGCTCGAAGCAAATTTGGCATTGTACGATTTGGATGATATTACGGCGAAAAAAGAATACAATACGATTGTCCGCCAAGGGAAAATTCTCAAAAGTGACGGAACGACAGATCAGGAGATGAGTTCACTCGAGTTTTCAACGATCCATCCGACGATAGAACCCATTATTATCTCTATGATCGAATATCAGGGAAAGATTTATTTCTGGGCTGAGTCTTCCCATCATACGGTACTGCTTGAAGATCACAGTATCCAAGCGTATAATCCGATCAATCTGATTTCGGCTTACGGAACACTCATGACGATTCTCTTGACCTCATTTGCCCTGATTATCCATCGTCTTAGCCCTCTGCGCCGACTTCGCCGCCAAATTGCCCGTTTCGGTGAAGGGGATATGGGAGTGCGTTTCAGGATCAACGGAAGCGATGAAATCGCTTTGATCGCGAATGAGCTCGATACCACTCAAAATAAAATCCGCTCGTTGATTGAATCCCGGAATCTCTTTTTACGAAATATCATGCATGAACTTAAAACGCCGATTGCCAAAGGCCGAATCGTTGCTACCATGCTCACCGATGAAAAACAACAGGGCCGTTTTGAAGGAATTTTTGAGCGTTTGGAATCGCTAATCGGTGAATTCGCCCTGATTGAAGAGATCAGTTCCGGAAATCAGCATTTAGAAAAAAAAGAGTACCGTTTGGTGGATATTATCGACGGTGCCGTTGATTTGGCAATGGCTGATTATGAATCGGTAACGTGCGATATTGATTCGTCTATCAAATTAGAGGTCGATTACCGGCTATTTGTAACGGCGGTGAAAAATTTGATCGATAATGCGATCAAATATTCACCCGATAAACATATGGAGATATCGGTAGAGGGGGGGGAGATTCTCTTTCTAAATACCGGTAATCCGCTTAAAAAACCGCTCAGCTATTATATAGAACCCTTTACAAAAGATCATCCGACCAAAGACAGTTTCGGTTTGGGGCTTTATATCGTTGATGCGATTTTGAAAGAACATGGATATGTGTTAGCATACGAGCATCGAGGCGATCGAAATTGCTTCATCTTTGTCCCTGAAAAACCCTCAAAAAGGAATCATAAATGAAAAAAATCCTGATCAGTAATGATGACGGATACGAATCTCCGGGGCTCTTGGCCTTGATCGAAGCGCTGGAGGGATTAGGACAAATTACGGTTGTTGCTCCGTCAACGGAAAAATCGGCATGCGGGCATTCGTTGACCCTCACACGGCCTCTTAGTTTTATCAGTGTCGGAGATGATTTTTATAAACTTGATGACGGGACACCGAGCGATTGCATCTATCTTGCGCTTCATTCGCTTTTTGAAGAGAGCAAACCCGATCTGGTCATCAGCGGAATCAACAAAGGTTCCAATATGGGAGAAGACATTACGTACTCGGGTACGGCTGCAGCGGCTATGGAGGGGGTACTGCAGGGAGTCCCATCGATAGCAATCTCTCAAGTGATGGATTTCACACAGCCTATGGGGGATTTTGCACTGGCTAAGAAAGCGATCCGTCATCTGGTCGAGAAGATTTTTGCGGGGGAATTTCCGTTGAACGAACGGGAGTTTTTAAATGTCAACATTCCTCATAACATTGATGAACTCAATTTTGCCGTTACCTATGCCGGATACCGTTACTATGCCAATGATGCTCATCTGCATCGTAACCCCAGAGGGATGGAATATTACTGGCTCGGACTTCACCCTTTGGAGTTTAAAGCACGTGATCATGGGATGGGAATATGCGATTTTGAAGCGATCGAGCAGGGGATGGTTTCTATTACCCCGATTCATCTCGATATGAGTGCGTATGAATCGATGAAAAAACTGCAGGAGTGGCTGTGAAGCATGTCCGTACGAAACTGGTTTTCGGCGAAGATGCATTCGAAAAACTCCAAAATGCGAAAATTCTTTTACTCGGAGTGGGCGGAGTAGGGAGCTTTTGTTTGGATTGCCTGTATCGCAGCGGTGTGCACGATATCACCATCGTCGATTTTGACCGGTACGATCTCAGTAACCAAAACCGCCAGATGCACTCCGAAGAGCATGAGGGCGAACTCAAAGTCGAAGCGCTTAAAACCCACTATCCCGAAGTGATCGCTCTTGCGGATAAAATCACCCCTGAATGGGTAGAAACATTTGATTTTGAACCATACGACCTGATCCTTGATGCGATTGACGACATGCGGGCAAAACTCGCACTTGTCCAAAAATGCTATCCCAAACTCATCTCTGCCGTCGGCTCGGCGAAAAGGCTTGACCCGACAAAAGTCGAAGTCCGTTCCATCTGGAAAACGGAAGGGGATCCTTTTGCATCAAAACTCCGAAATGAGCTGAGAAAACGCAAATTTAAAGGCGACTTTAGCTGTATTTGCAGCTCTGAACTTCCGCGTATTAAAGAAAAAGGGAGTTTTGTCGGTGTAACCGGGACATTTGGACTTGCAATGTGCTCACTGGCATTGCGAAAAATAGGTTTGCACAAGTAATAATTGCTTTTTTCATTAGTATTGTTTATCGTTTCGGTAAGATTTTGCCTTTGTCTGTTTGATTGTGGTACCCGGATAAACGTCTTGTTGTAATGCATTTGAAAGATTTGGAAATTTGTAGTTTTTTTGCCGTTTTCTTCGTTACAATGGCCCAAGCAATTTAGGAAGGAAGCGCTACATGGGTTTATTCGGAAATGACAAAACGTTGGAAGAAAAAGTCTCTAAACTAGAGAACGAAAACAGAGACTTACAATCACAAGTTGAGGCTTTGAGCGCTGAATTGAACAATGCACGTCAAGAGATCGACGCGCATAAAGAAGATGCCGTATTATTGAAAATCAAAAATGATATTCTTGAATTGGTTCTGACATCCTATAAAAGCGGTGTCGGATTCGTTCAGGGGATTATGCAGTCCAATGTGGAAGCGCTGGAACATACCAATTCGATGAATGTGAGTTCGGCGGCGAGTATTGAAGCGGTCAAATCGAAGCGGGATAACGTCGTCAGTAGTGTAGATTCCATCTCCGAAGAAGCGACCAGCCTCGAGAACGGGGCCAACTCGTTAAACAACAGTGTAGGCTCAATCGGTGCCATAATCAGTCTGATCAAAGATATCAGTGATCAAACCAATCTTCTCGCTCTCAATGCTGCCATCGAGGCAGCGCGTGCCGGGGAACACGGCAGAGGGTTCGCCGTAGTTGCCGACGAAGTACGCAAACTTGCCGAACGAACCCAAAAAGCGACTCAGGAAGTTGAGATCAATATTTCGCAGCTGAAACAAAATTCGGTCGAAATTTTGGATATGACGCAAAAATTCCGGGAGAACGGGAACACGATTTCCAATACACTGAACCTCTTTTTTGACGAACTTGACAATGTGATCCGCAATTCGGATGCGATCTCCAATATTACCGAAAATATTACTCGGGAGATCGGTATCGGAAACGGAAAAGCCGATCACATTCTTTTCAAGTTGACCGGGTACAATTCATTTATCAACGGCGGCATTCCGACATTGCAAACCGAAAATGAGTGTCGTTTCGGGAAATGGTTCGGCGTAAATCAGGACATTATCAAAAAAGAGATGGCATTTTTATCTTCGCTGCATAAACATCATGCCAACGTGCATCAAGGTGTAAAAGAATCGATTGATTTATGGGTGAACAAACATGACTATAGAGGTGCTTTGGAGAGAATGAAAGACGTTGAAAAATCGAGTGAAATCGCATTCGAAGAGCTTTACGAAGTCTTTAAACGTTATCGTAAATAGAGGCATGTAAAGTGAAAAGATTACTTTTGTAACCTTTTTGCGACAAGAGTATTTTATACTCTTTGTTATGGAACCATTACACCCTATTTATCATCATTTTCTCGAAATTTTGGATGTGGCATTTCAGCCGATTGTCGACATCCATTCCGGGGCAATTTTTGGAGTTGAAGCTTTGCTACGCGGGACGGATACGCTCGGGTATGACTCTATTGCCTCATTTTTTGATCGATTGTACGAAGAAAATATCCTCTATACCTTCGATTTGCGTCTTCGTGAGAAGGTCATTGAAAAATTCTCTTTGATCGAAGGATACGAGAATATAAAGCTTTTCTACAATATCGATAACCGTGTTTTGGAAATGACCAATTTTTCCAAAGGAAATACGGTCCATATCCTCAGACGCTACGGTATCGATACCAAAGCCATGGTATTTGAAGTTTCGGAACATAATGAGATTATCGATACGGAACATTTCACCAAACTTATGCTTCATTACCGCGATGAAGGGTTTTGCATCGCGATTGACGATTTCGGAATAGGGCATTCAGGCTACAAACTGCTCTATCACTGCGCACCGGATATTATCAAAATCGACCGTTTTTTCTTAACCTCGATCGATAAAGAGCCGAAAAAAAAGCTGTTGGCACGCAATATGGTCCAGCTTGCAACCTTGTTGGGATGCCGTGTAATCGCCGAAGGGGTTGAAAACGAACGGGAACTGCTGGTGTGTAAAGAGATCGGATGTCAGATGGTGCAGGGGTATTTCATCCAACGCCCTACACTTGACTGTACCCAAATAATGCATAAGTATCCTCAGGTGGCGAGTAACTTCGTTCAGAATAAACGTTCAAAAAGTGACGAAAATATTATTCTGAAACGGCTTGAAGTGCTAAAACCGATTATGATCGGGGACAGTATGGAGAGCTTGCTGAATTTGCTTAATGAAAATAAAGAGATGTTTTTGGTGCCGGTTGTCGACACGTCGATGCATCCGATAGGGATTGTGCATGAGCATCAGTTAAAATCAATCGCCTGTTCCCCATACGGCCGCTCGTTAACCCAAAATCGCTCTTCGAATCTTTCGGCATTGGAGACGTATATCGAACCGATTCCCGTCGTTGATTTGACGATGCCTCTGGAGACGATTATTGAGCTTTTTTCCCTTTCTCAAAACGCTCCTGGGGTTTTGGTGATGGAGTCTTCGCGTTACATAGGCTATCTCAGTGCACGGGAGATGATTGAAGTGGTCCATGAACGCAATCTCATTCGTGCACGGGACGAGAACCCTCTGACACGTTTGCCGGGGAACTTTAGAATCAATGAATATACCGCCTCTATCATCGAAAGCGGAACGGATGCGGTATTGGCGTATTTTGATTTTGACCATTTTAAACCCTATAACGATTATTACGGATTTCGCAACGGAGATCGGGTCATTTTGCTGTTTACCGATTTAATGCATAAAGTCCTTTCTCAGGAGTATTTCAAAGGACACATCGGCGGCGATGATTTTTTTGTCGGGGCAACATTGAAGAATGAGCATACCTTTGATCGGGTATGCAATGAAATCGAGAGACTCATACTTACTTTCAGTGATGAGGTCCGGGAATTTTATGAGCCAAAAGACCGTGAACGCGGATGTATCGTCGCTGAGGATCGAGAAGGTAATATGCGTGAGTTTAAATTGCTCGGAGTGAGCTCTGTCGTGGTCAGGATGGGGGGTACATCGGCCATCGCCACCTCCGAACATCTTCAACGAACATTTGCCATAGAGAAAAAAACGGCGAAAAAATCACCCAATCATATGAGTATCATCGGGTATTGAGCCAATAGCTTTGGTATAATGCTTCATTATTATTTCTGCGGAGCATACAGTGGAACAAAAAGAACCCATGACCAAATACGGGTTTCAGCGATTAAGTGATGAGCTGAATACCCTCAAAAATGTCGATTTACCGGCAGTTAATGTTGAGATAGACCGTGCCAAAGAGTACGGCGATTTAAAAGAGAATTCCGAATATCATGCCGCACGCGAAAAACAGGCGTTTATCGGTAGCCGAATAGCTGAACTTGGAGAAGTCATTTCCCGTGCTCAGATCGTTGATCCGAGTGAACTTGAACATGCCCGAGTGAGTTTCGGCTCTACCGTCGTATTATGTGACCTCGATAATGATAAAGAGGTAACCTATACAATCGTCGGCGGATGTGAAAGCAATCCGGAACGCGGCCTGATTTCGTTTAATTCACCGCTTGCGAAACAGCTTTTAGGCCGAGAAGAGGGGGATGATTTTAAAGCCCGCCTTCCGGGCGGCGAAAAGTCATTCGAAGTATTAGAGGTCAAATATCAGGAGATCGTATTTGAAAGCCATTAATGTCGGAATCATCGGAGTCAGCGGCTATACGGGTTTAGAACTCGTTAAAATGCTTGTCAGCCATCCGATTTTTACGTTGACGTACTGCGCCAATACGGAGGGTGAAACCACCATTGCCGCATTGCACCCCTCATTAGCCGGTGTGTGCGATTTGTCGGTGGATAAGGTCGATTTGGATCGTGCTGCGGCATCGTGCGAGCTGATTTTTTTGGCACTTCCGCACAAAACAGCAATGCAGACGGCCAAAGGGCTATTGGAACGCGGTGTCAAAGTCGTTGATCTTTCCGCAGATTACCGACTCTCACAGGAAAATTACGAAGCTTTCTATTGCGAGCACGAAGACATTGAGAACCTTTCGCATGCGGTCTACTCGATTCCCGAACTTCACGGAAATCGTGCAGAAGGGGCACAGCTCATCGCCAATCCCGGTTGTCACGTGACGGCGGCTTTGATGGCACTGGCACCGTTTTTGGATCAGATTGATCTTGGCACCCCTATTTTTATCGATTCGAAAACAGGGGTATCCGGTGCGGGCAAATCTCCTTCGGCAGGGACGCATTACGTGAGCGTCAATGACAATATCAACTGCTATAACATTCTCAAGCACCGTCATGCGGTTGAGATTGAACAGCATGCGAGCGATCTGTGCGGCAATGCTATCCGTGTCACGTTTGTTCCTTCCCTTGTGCCAATGACACGCGGGATGCTTGCGTGTGTGTATGCAACCTTGAAAACCGAATGCGATCCGCTGGTGATGATGGAAATGTATTATGCCGATAAACCGTTTGTGCGTGTCCGCAATGCTCCTCCGCACACCAAAATGACGTCGGGAACTAATTTTGCGGACGTATATGCGGCACGTCACGGCAATGCACTCGTTGCGATGTGCGCGATTGATAATTTAATGCGCGGAGCCAGTTCACAAGCTCTTGCCAATGCAAATATAATGATGGGATTGGATGAAACACTCGGCATTCCTAAAATCGCATATGTCCCCTAAAACTCTCCTGCCGGGCGCGATTTTAATCGCCGATGCCCACTGCGCCCCTTGGCGTACCTCTCTTATCGATTTTCTTCATGCGCTTGATTCGGGTGAGATCACAACACCGCAACTGATTTTAATGGGCGATGTATTTGATATGCTTTACGGCCCCATACCGCGAACGTATGGATACAACACGGAAGGTCTAGAGATTCTCAATCGTTTGAGCAGACGAATCGAAATCTTCTATTTGGAAGGGAATCACGATTTTTTAATGACGGATTTGTTGCCTCATGTGGAAGTCGTCCGCCGTGAACATCAACCTCTGGTAATGACGTATGATGGGAAAAATATTGCCCTCTCACATGGGGATAGTGCCATGGGATGGGGATATGAGCTCTATACCGCACTGATTCGAAGCCCTTTAGTCTTAGCGGTCCTCCGAGCGATTGATACTATGGGTAACGGATTCATCGTATCATGGTTGGAAAAGCAGATGAAGCGAAAAAGCCATTGCCGGAGCATTGAGAATTTTAAAGAGCTGATTGAGAGACGACTGTCGTCATTTCACCTTGAATCGATAGATGTTTTGATTGAAGGGCATTTTCACCAAAATCAGACGTTCGAAATCCATGGTATTCAGTACATCAACCTCGCTGCTTTTGCTTGCAATGAAAGATACTTTAGTGTACAATCAATCCAAAATCAGCCGTTATTACACGAAGCAGTTTTTCGTAAGGAGCCCCTATGAAGGGACAAGGTGATGTTTTAAAAGTCGGCACAAACGAGATGGAGTTGGTCGATTTTCGTATATTCAAACGCGAAGGCGATGAAATATATGAGGGGATATACGGGGTGAATGTCGCCAAGGTACGCGAAATAATTCGGTTCCCGAAATTGACGGAACTTCCGGGAACTCCCGATTTTATCGAGGGAATTTTTGATTTGCGCGGTGTGGTTATCCCGGTAGTCAATTTGGCTAAATGGATGGGGGTGGATGCACCTGAGGAGATGGCCAGAGAATCTCGGGTGATTATTACCGAATTCAATAACATTCTCATCGGTTTCGTCGTTCATGAAGCCAAACGAATTCGCCGCATTAACTGGAAAGACATTGAACCGGCTTCTTTTATGTCTTCTTCGGGGGGATTGGACGGTTCTAAAATTACGGGAGTTACCCGAATCGAAGATGATGGTGTTTTATTGATTTTAGACCTGGAAGGTGTTGTTCAAGAACTCGGACTCTATCAACCCTCCAGCGGCAAACTCGAAGACGGAAAATATCGTTTCAGCGGCCACGTTTTATTGCTTGATGACAGTTCTACGGCACGACGGATAATCAAAGAGGCGTTGGAACAAATGGGCTTTGATGTTATCGAAGCGACGGACGGTCAGCAGGGACTTAAAATTTTGGAAGATTTGTACCGGGCGTACGGTACGAACCTCTCTTCCAAACTGCGCCTTATCGCTTCGGATATTGAGATGCCGTTAATGGACGGATTCCATTTTGCCGCCAATGTAAAATCGGATGAGCGATTTAAAATGATTCCTATCGTGTTTAACTCTTCTATCAGTGACCACTTTAGTGAGATACGCGGTAAAGAAGCAGGCGGAGAGGCCTATTTGGTCAAATTTGATTCGAATTTATTTTACGATGAAGTAGCACGTGTCGTACGTGCTCATATTCTATAGGGGTTAACCAATGGATGAATTTCAAGAGATATTACAAGATTTTTTGGTTGAGTCGTTTGAACTGATTGAACAACTGGATCAGGATCTTGTCGAGTTGGAGTCCCGACCTGATGATTTGGATTTGCTTAACCGTATTTTCCGGGTAGCGCATACGATCAAAGGGGCAAGTTCTTTTTTAAATTTCGATGTTTTGACCCATTTGACCCACCATATGGAAAATCTGTTGAATATGGCACGTCACGGAGACTTGGTGATTGATGCGGATGTCATGGACGTAATCCTCGAATCGATCGATTTGATGAAAGCTCTTCTCGTACGTATCCGCGACAGCGGCGAAGATTCAGGATTAGAGATTTCAGGATGCGTTATGCGTCTTGATGCCGTTGCAAACGGAACGGCTTTAGGAGAAACAGTTGCGCCGCCTGCTGCCCCGGCAGCCCCTGTATCCAAACCTGAACCGGTTGTGACAGCAGCTGCGGTCGAAGAAGAACCCGATTATGCCGGAATGAGCGATGCGGAAGTAGAAGCGGAAATCGAACGTCTTTTAGCACAGCGTCAAGCCGAAGATGCTGCCAAACGAGCGAGTCATGCCGCTGCGGCAAGTACACCGGTAGCAGCAGAAGAGGAAGAACCGGATTATTCGGGGATGAGCGAAGCCGAAGTCGAAGCGGAGATTGAACGTCTTATTGCCGTTCGTCAGGCCGAAGATGCGGCAAAACGGGCACAGAAAAAAGAGGAAGAAAAAGCACCGAAGGCTGAACCGACTCCAGCACCGGTACCGGTTGCTCCGCCAGTTGCGGCACCTCAGCCAAAAGTTGAGACAAAACCGGCTCCGGTTGCACGACGAGCCGAAGCGAAAGAGGATGGGGAAGCCCGTGGCGGTTCTTCGGTAGAGCAGACGATTCGTGTCGATGTCAAACGGCTGGATCATTTGATGAACCTGATCGGAGAATTGGTTTTAGGTAAAAACCGCCTTATTAAAATAAATGATGACGTTGAGGAACGATACGAGGGGGAAGCCTTCCTCGAAGAGCTGAACCAGGTCGTATCGATCGTCTCTTTGGTTACGACGGATTTACAGATTGCCGTTATGAAAACACGGATGTTGCCGATCGGAAAAGTCTTTAACAAATTCCCTCGGATGATTCGTGACCTTTCCCGTGAACTGAATAAAAAAATCGAACTTGAGATTACAGGGGAAGAGACGGAACTCGATAAATCAATCGTTGAAGAGATCGGGGATCCGTTGGTCCATATTATCCGTAATTCGTGCGATCACGGGATTGAAACGCCGGAAGTTCGTCTTGCTTCCGGTAAGGAAGAGACAGGAACTATCCATCTCAAAGCGTATCATGAAGGGAACCATATCGTTATTCAAATTGTTGATGACGGAAAAGGGCTTGATGCGGATATGCTCAAATCCAAGTCAATCGAAAAAGGGGTTATTACCGAGAAAGAGGCCGACGGTATGTCTGAAAAAGAGGCATTCGGTCTTATTTTCCGCCCGGGATTCTCGACGGCTACACAAGTTACGAGTGTGTCTGGACGCGGCGTCGGAATGGACGTGGTTAAAACCAATATTGAAAAACTTAACGGTATGATCGACATCGACTCCGAAGTGGGTCAAGGGACGTCGATGAAACTCAAAATCCCACTTACCCTTGCGATTATCCAAGCGCTATTGGTCGGGGTTCAGGAAGAGTATTATGCGATCCCTCTCGCATCGGTCCTTGAAACGGTACGTATCAGCAAAGATGAGATTTACACGGTTGAGAGTCGTTCGGTTATGCGTTTGCGTGATGAAGTTCTCTCTTTGGTACACATCGGGGATATCTTTGAAGTGGAGCGGGTCTTTGACAACAGCGAGCATGCATATGTCGTTGTATTGGGACTTGCAGAGAGTAAAATCGGCCTGATCGTCGATTCATTGGTAGGCCAAGAAGAGATCGTTATCAAATCTCTCGGCGAATATCTGAAAGGGATCGAAGGGATTGCCGGAGCGACCATTCGCGGGGATGGCGGCGTAACTTTGATTGTCGATGTCGCAGCTTTGATGCAAATGGCAAAATCGGTCAAATCGACTGTCGGACAAGAGAGTTCGGAGGCAAAAGGGCGCGGCGGGGCTAAAAACTCAGCCAGCGATTATTGTGTCATGATCGTGGATGATTCCAAAACCGACCGTACGATTATGCGTAAATCGTTAGAACCGATGGGGATTACTCTTGTCGAAGCGACGGACGGTGTCGAAGCTCTGAATATCCTGAAACAAGGTGATCATATCTTTGATGCGATGTTAATCGATATCGAGATGCCGCGTATGGACGGATACAGTTTGGCTGCCGAGATCAAAAAATACAACAAGTATAAAAATCTTCCGCTCATTGCCGTCACATCCCGAACCGGAAAAGCCGATCGGATGCGTGGAGTAGAATCGGGAATGGTTGAGTACATCACGAAACCGTATTCACCGGAATATCTGATGAATGTCGTAAAACGCAATATCAAGTTTAACGAGGGACTATAATTATGAGTGAAAAACTTCAACAAATCATCAATAAACAGCATAAAGCCCTCTCCGGAGACGATACGAAAATCGATGAAGTAATCCAACTGGTCGGCTTCATCGTCGGTGACGAAGAGTTTTCGGTACCCATTTTGAGTATTCAAGAGATCATTAAGCCGATTTCCTGGACACGTGTTCCGCAAACGCCCGCTTATATTTTAGGGGTGTTCAATCTTCGCGGTTCCGTTATTCCGTTGATCGATTTACGTTCCCGTTTCGGTTTGGAGACGATGAAGCATACGGAAGAGACCCGTTTTATCGTTATGAAAAACGGTGACGATGTAGCCGGATTCGTCATCGATCGCCTTACCGAAGCAATACGTTTGCCGAAAAAAGATGTCGGTCCGGCACCGGATACGATTTCTGAAGAAGAGAGTATGATTGACGGCGTCGGTAAACAAGCCGACCGTATCATCACGATTCTCAAAGTCGGCAAACTACTGGAAAGAAATTTCTAGCCTTTCGTCATCCTGAACTTGATTCAGGATCTAAGATTGCGGATCGAGTCCGCAATGACGAGTAAAATATGGCACAATACCGCCATGAATGAAAAACACTTTTTAAATCGCCGCATTAAACTCCTCGAGCGTATGGAGGACGGAGTTGCAATCGTAACCGCAGCGATGCCTGCGGTACGATCGAACGATACCGAACACCCCTACCGGCAAAACAGCGATTTTTACTATCTTACCGGTTTTAATGAAAGTAATTCGCTACTGATTTTGATCAAAACCCAGAGTGAGACGAAAACGATACTGTACGTGGAAGCGTTTGATGAGCAATATGCGCTTTGGAACGGTGCACGGCACGGTATTGAGAAAGCCAAAGAACGTTTTAATGTCGACGAAGTCCGTAATATTAAAGATTACCCGGATGAAATAAAAGATCTTTTGCGTGAGCATGTGAACCTTTACATTGATCTTTTTGACGATTCGGAAGCGTTGAGTGAAGCCAAATTGGCGGCCAGACTGCTGCGTGAAACGCGCGGCGTCAAACGCCATATCCGATCTTTTCGCGATGTTACCCACCTGATCCGCTCCATGCGTCTTCTTAAAACACCTGAAGAGATCGAGACGATCCGCCGAGCCGTCGCATTGACCTCGGATGCCCATCATACCGCGATGAAGCGCTCACATGCTGGGATGAAGGAATATCAGCTGCAGGCGGAAATGACGTATGTTTTCGTCAACGGAGGCGGACATACCGAAGCTTACGGGACGATTGTCGCAGGGGGGAATAATGCCAATACTCTGCACTATGTCGACAATAGCGATGAACTCCGAGACGGGGAACTGGTATTGATTGATGCGGCGTGCGAGGTAGAACTTTATGCCAGCGACATCACCCGTACTTTCCCTGTAAACGGGACCTTCAGCGATGCGCAGCGTGAGGTTTACAACGCAGTATTAGAGGTACAGCTTCGTGTGATTGATGCGATAGCTCCGGGTGTTAAACGGGACTGGCTCCAAACCTATAGCGAAGAACTGCTGTGCGATGCATTGATCACTTTGGGCGTATTGAGCGGTGAACGAAGTGCTCTGATGGAGGCAAAAGAGCATAAAAAATATTCTCCGCACGGTATCGGACACTGGATGGGACTGGACGTCCATGATCCGTGTCCGTATGTCGATGAAGCGGGGGAAGCATTGGTTTTTGAAGCGGGGATGGTGATGACGATTGAGCCGGGGCTCTATTTCCGCGCCGATGATGAGAGTGTCCCGGAACGCTACCGAGGTATCGGTATCCGCATCGAGGATAACATTCTCGTCACTGAAGAGGGATATGAGAATCTTTCCTCTATGATTGCGAAGAGTATAGAAGAGATTGAATCCGCCTGTCGGAGTTAACGGTTATAACTATAACTCCATCCGCTGAGGCCGTCTTTTGCCTCTTTAAACCCTTCCGAATCTCCTAAAAAATCGATGATATGCAGTAATGTCCACGGAATCGTATTGGCTTCGGCATCGTCGATGATATGTTTGGGCATTGGTGTCTCTTGAGTCGTCAGGGCAAAGGCGATCCGTTCATGGTTGCTTAAAACATGACTCGTCGCGGTAATTCCCAACTCACGGCAGAATTTTTCAAAAATCAGCGGTTTGACTTCTTCGGGGAGAATCTCAGAAGTGTTCAGGATAATCGTGAAATGGATCGGAAGTTCATCCACCATCATCGATGGGGATGCCATCAGTATGTATTCGACATTATCGAGCAGTTTTGTGATCTCACTGCTTGCGAGATAACTGTTGACGGTAAGGGCTTTCATCTCTTGCATTAACATTTTCCTTCGAGTATTTTAGTGAGCAGCGATGTCATTCCGATATGAAGATTGTAGTTTGTTATCGGGAAATCGACCCATTCATCGGAGAGATTGACACTGTAACTGCTGAGATATTTCCCCAAAATCTCCAAATCGACGGATTGGTAGGAATCCGTATCGATTTTTGTCCGAAGAAGTCTCCCCGCCTCGTTGCTTTTTGTAAGAGTAAACGCAAGAGTTTTGAGACTCAGCAAATCGCACCAACGTATAAAAAGTGAGGCTGTCAGCTCCGTGTGCGGATTTCCCTCAGGATCAAATAAGAGGTTTTGCTCTCGAAGAGGAATCAGTACACTTAAAACAGCTTCACAAAACGGCAGACTTTTTTGCCGCCAAAACGGAGCTTCGTCACTTCGATCGAGTGCAGAGGAGACGGCGCCTAAGATAGCAGTCGATTCACCCGTTTTAAGCAGTGTATCTAGAGTATGTAGAATCATTTACCTCTCCTTTTTTGGGTGTAACTTTAACCTTTTTTGTATAATACATGTATTAACGATAGGAGTTTTTGAAATGGATAAAGGATGGATGACGAATGCCGTTGCTATTACAGTGATCGGGGTATCGTATATAGCTGAAGGCTCTGCTTCAACAGCGTTGCGCAGTGCCGGACTGTTTGCCCTCTCCGGAGCGGTGACGAATCAGCTTGCAATACATATGTTATTTGAGAAAGTTCCGTTTCTCTACGGTTCCGGAATCATTTTGGATCGGTTTGAATCGATCCGTATAGCCCTTAAAACACTCATTATGGAGCAGTTTTTTACCCCTGAAAAAATCGAATCGTTTGTAAGATCTCAGGAACGTACCATCGATTTGACTCCGATCATCGAACAAACCGATTTTACTCCGGCATACAACGCATTGGTACGGAGTGTCATGGATTCATCATTGGGTGGTATGATAGGGATGTTCGGAGGCGAAGCGATTATCGGAAAACTCAAAGAGCCGTTTTTAGAAAAGATCAAGACCTCTACGATTGAGATTTCGCAAAGCGAGTCGTTTATAAATGCGCTAAATGAGCATTTGCATCAAGGGAGCGGTCATTTGACGGATACGATCGGTGAGATTGTTGAATTACGATTGGCAGAGTTAACCCCTACGATGATCAAAGAGATGCTTCATGCCCTGATGAAAGAGCATTTGGGATGGCTTGTCGTATGGGGAGGAGTCTTTGGCGGGGCGATCGGAATCGTATCCTCTTTAGTACTTTAAAAGATTTTACTTAAAAGACTTGACAACAAGTGACTCAAAGTACTATAATTCTTGTAACTCAATTTAGGAGAATTTTATGGCATCTAATATTTTTGAAAAACTTACCCACCAAATGACCGAGATGATCGAGTCGTCGATCTCTCTAGCTTTACATAATAAAAACAGCGAAGTAGAACCAATCCATTTTTTATGGGCATTGCTGGCTAACAGCAACTCGCCACTCAACCAAATGCTCAACAAAATGAGCATCGATAAAACGGCGATTGAGCTTGATGTCAAAAGTACGGCGTCCAAGCTCCCGAGTGCCTCTCACGTGACAAAAGAGAGCATCCGGCTCTCGCGCAATTTTGCCCATTCGCTTGAAGTAAGTTCAGGGGAAATGGCGAAAAACGGGGACAGCTTTTTGGCGATTGACACGTATATCATTGCCAATCTTCAAAATGATCCGTTTAAAGCGATTTTAGGCAAATACGTCGATTTGCGAGAGTTAACTAAAACGTTTGAAGCGTCCCGTGCAGGGCAAAAGATCGAATCGCAAACGGCAGATGAAAATCTCGAATCGCTTGCTAAATATGGGATCGATTTGACAAAAGAAGCGGCAGAAGGGAAACTGTCACCGGTGATCGGACGGGATGAAGAGATCGGTCGTATGATGCAGATCCTGATTCGTAAAACCAAAAACAATCCGATCCTTCTCGGTGAACCCGGTGTCGGTAAAACGGCTCTTGTAGAGGGATTGGCACAGCGTATCTATAACAAAGAGGTTCCGCTTAGTCTCCAAAACAAAAAAGTGATCGCGCTGGATATGAGTGCGTTGATTGCAGGGGCAAAATACCGTGGAGAGTTCGAAGACCGTCTCAAAGCGGTTATCGACGAGGTAAAAAAATCGGCAAACGTTATCCTCTTTATCGATGAGATTCACACGATTGTAGGAGCGGGTGCGTCTGAGGGGTCGATGGACGCGGCCAATATCCTCAAACCGGCATTGGCACGGGGAGAATTGCACACGATCGGGGCCACGACGCTCAAAGAATATCGCAAATATTTCGAAAAAGATGCGGCATTGCAGCGCCGTTTTCAACCGGTCAATGTAGACGAGCCGAGTGTCAACCAATCGCTTCAAATTCTTCGCGGATTGAAGGAGCGTCTTGAATCGCACCATAACGTCACGATCACCGATTCGGCACTGGTAGCGGCGGCGAAACTCTCTGATCGCTATATTAATGACCGGTTCCTGCCGGACAAAGCGATCGATTTGATCGATGAAGCGGCAGCCGAACTTAAAATGCAGATCGAATCCGAGCCGAATGCCCTTGCGGCGATCAAACGAAAATTGACGCAGTTGCAGGTAGAGAAAGAGGCGCTCAAAATGGAAGAGTCGGTAGCCAATACCAAACGGCTCGAAGAGATCGAACGCGAACTCGCCGATGCAGGCGAAGAGCGACGCAGTCTGGAATCGCAGTTCGCCCATGAGAAAGAAGTGTTTGAGCGTGTCGCCAAAATCAAAGCCGAAATCGAAGCCAAACGACGCGAAGCCGAAAGTGCAAAACAAGCAGCTGATTTTAACAAAGCCGCCGAGATTGAATACGGACAAATCCCGAAACTTTTTGAGGAAGAAAAAGCACTTCAAGAGCGTTGGAAAGAGATGGTAGCAGAGGGGACATTGCTTAAAAACAGTGTCGATGAAGCCTCCATCGCCGGAATCGTGAGCCGTTGGACAAAAATTCCGGTAAACAAAATGCTCCAAAGCGAAAAAGAGAAGATCCTCCACATCGAAGATGAGTTGAACAAAGAAGTAGTGGGGCAGCAAAAAGCGACTCATGCGGTTGCCCGTGCGATCAAGCGTAACAAAGCGGGACTTTCCGATAAGAGCCGTCCGATCGGATCGTTCCTGTTCCTCGGACCTACCGGGGTCGGGAAAACGCAGACGGCAAAAACATTGGCAAAATTTCTCTTCGACAGCAGTGAATCGATGATCCGTATCGATATGTCCGAATATATGGAGAAACATGCGGTGTCACGTCTTGTGGGGGCACCTCCGGGATATGTCGGATTTGATGAGGGAGGACAGCTGACCGAAGCGGTACGCCGCAAGCCGTACAGCGTTATTTTGTTCGATGAGGTCGAAAAAGCGCATCCTGATGTGTTCAACGTACTCCTTCAGGTGCTCGATGACGGGCGTCTGACCGACAATAAAGGGGTAGTGGTCGATTTCACCAATACCATCATCATTTTGACCTCTAACATCGCGAGTGACAAGATTATGGCGCATCACGGCGATCCGAAGCTCGAAGAGATGGTTCTCGGTGAACTCAAACAACACTTTAAACCGGAGTTTTTGAACCGACTTGATGATGTGGTGGTCTTTAATCCGTTGGGAGAAGCACAAATTCTCAGTATCGTTGATCTGTTCTTTGCCGATATCGCGGCAAAAGTGGAAGAACGTGATATTACCCTTACGCTTACCGATGCGGCCAAACGCTACGTTGCACAAGCAGGGTTCGATCCGGTATACGGTGCTCGACCTCTTAAGCGGGCATTGTATGAGATCGTTGAAGACCGTCTTGCCGATTTGATTCTCGGAGGAGAAGTCGAAGAGGGCTCGTCGGTAACATTTGATGTAAGGGATAATGAGATTACTGTAGCTGTGGCATAATGGCACAATGAAAACGATCGCGCTTCTCTTTATACTATTATTACCGCTTTGGGGATGTACAGGGGATTGTATGACCTGTCATCCCGCATTGCTTAAAAATATTGATACCGACAAACGGCACAAACCGATGACGACGTGTATCAAATGCCACAGTGCGGATCCTGCCAAAATGGGTGATTGCGGAAGCGATTGTTTTGCGTGTCATCCGATCGCAAAAATCGAAGGAGCGAGAGTAGCGGAACACGCTGTGATACGCGAATGCCGCGATTGTCATATGAAGCTTAAACCCTCCGTCCAAATTGATTTGGCACCCAAAGGGCAATCGAATCAGCCTATGCTCAGGGATTTTTTAAAGCCTTAGTCGTCTAATCTTTATTTGACAAAATTCGTGTTAAAATATCATCATTAAACCTCGAAAAGGAGCCTGCAATGAGCGAAAAAATTGAACAAATAGATCAACAAGCCGCTTACGATGCGTGGTATATCGCCGAAGTAGAGAAAGGTTTAGCAGATATTGAGAACGGTAATGTTCTCAGTGATGCTGAAGCCGAAGAACAGATGAAGATATTTATGGAAACACTACACAAAAAGCATGGAACAACGGCAGCTTGAATGGTCGCGACGCTCTCAAGCCGACCGACAAAAAATAGCTATTTTACGCTTCTGAAGCATCCCCCTTTATCGCAGAACAAGCACTCTTCTCAATCAAAAACGCTACGAATAGAATCCTCAAAAATCCTCTAAACTACCGAGAAGGAAAAAAAGCAGGAACGCGTGAATATATCATGCGCCGCTTCCCTTATATTGTGATTTACCGCGTAACTGATACGAAAGTATCCATTATTAGGGTACTTCATCAAGCGATGCGATATTTTAATTAGCTTAACTTTCTCATTCAAAAGGATAAGTTTAGTAACACAAGATAGAGGGTTATATATATGAATAATTGGATTGTGATTAGGAAGATGACGTGAAATATTTATGGATACCAAGAAACTTATTTCTACTTATGAGTTTTTTGTCTCTACATGCGGAACAATAAATGCCTACTCAAGAGATGAAGTGCAATAATGTATCAATTAATAATCTAAATCTTGTAAAAGAAAAGGCAATTTCTACTCTTGTGAAAAGCGATATGTTTCAGAAAATTTCAAAAAAATATCCAAAGAATACGAAGTTTGTATTTCCATTGGAAGTGGCAAAAATTCAAGATGATCAAAAGTGTATTGTGGAAGTTTCTGTATATACGGATGAGAATGATCATTATTCGTTGGTTGCTAGCTTTTTAGTTAAAAATAAGGCATCTATAGTATTTTTGAAATCAATAAATTAAACATGAAAAGGTGTAAAATGAGTAGATAACCTGATTTTAATATACCTACTTATCTCTTGTTCAAAATCTCAGGGATTTTTTAAAACCTTATGCGTAGATACTTTTCATCGTTTTATCAAATCCGTCAATAATCTTTTGAAGTAGTTTTTGGGCTTCGCTAATCATTTTTTCATCCGATTTGACACTCTTTAAACTGTTATCGAAGAGGTCAACTACCCCTTTTTTGGCATAGTTCTTCGTATTTTGATCCGTGTTGTTGAGGTTTCCGATAAGCTTGGTAACATCCGAGGCGACTTTGTTAATCGGGGTTGTTTGGTTTTGATCGGAGAGCTCTTTCATGAATTTATCAATATAAGGCTGTGCTTTTTTCATGAAAGCATTGATCTCTTTTTGATCTTGGGCAGTGATACCGTTGCTGTCGATAGTAAACGAAAATGCCTGCATGGATGAAAAAGAGAACGATTGCTCTTTTGAACTATCCGAGGTTTTTTCGCTCATAGAGAGTGATTGTGTATTTTGAAAATTAAGAGATAGGGTATCACCGGAGCTGGTTTTCATTTGAATACTGAGTTCATGCGAACGATAGGCATCAAGAGAAGTGGCTGTTGTCATGATCTTACCTTTAATAAGTATTGAATCTTTGTGACAATATCGGCCAGATTCCAGATTGTTTTAACAAGCTTTTACGAAGCTTAACCGACCTTTAAGTAAAAATTGTCTATTATTGCGTGCTAAAAATTTCTAAAGGGAATGGCTTATGAAAAGAACATACCAACCGCATAATACGCCACGTAAACGTACCCACGGTTTCCGTGCACGTATGGCGACAAAAAACGGCCGTCGAGTATTGAACGCTCGTCGTGCTAAGGGTAGAAAACGATTGGCTGTCTAAATAGCTTTTCGATGCTAAAGCTCCATAGTGAGTTTCAGCGTGTTTATCAGCGTGGTAAGAATGCGCACAGCACTTCGATCGCGTTGTTTTATCTCCCTTTAACGGGAGAAAAAAGAGTTGGATTTACGGCCAGTAAAAAAGTCGGTAATGCAGTAGTGAGAAATCGGTGTAAAAGGCGCTTACGGGCGCTTTTTGACGAGTTTTCACCTAATGCGCAAGACGGATGGTACGTTTTTGTCGCCAAAAAAGGGTTATTTGACAACCCTTTTGATACGGTGCGACGCGACTGCAAATATGTTTTAAAACGGACGGGTGGCATGAGCGGAACAGGTGATGATAAGAATCTTCTTTCTTAAGCTCCTTTGGCTCTATCGGCACTCTTTCTCATTGGTGACACGCGGAGCGTGCCGCCACTATCCTTCTTGCTCCGAATATGCTTTATGGCAATTTGAACGAAACACTCTCCCGCGTGCTTTTTACTCCACTTTTTTACGAATATTACGGTGTAATCAACTTTTTTCCGGCGGTATTGATTATCCGATTATCAACAAACCGACGTTAAAACCCTCCGAACTCTCCATAAATACGATAAAATACTGGTTTGTTCCATATCAACAGAATTATTTTCTGATAAAAAATTTTAAGTTTAAAGGGTCACAGTGCTAGAAAAGTTTACTCCCAATCAGCGACTCATCGTTGCCGTCGCTTTATCTTTTGCCTTTTTTATAGGGTATACCACGCTCTTTCCTCCGAAAGCACCTTCCGGCGAGTCCAATGCTACAAAAGTGAATGTAGTAAAAGAAAATACAGCATCGAATGCTACCGTTGTAAAACAATCTGACAGTCAGCCTGTATCCAATACTGAGATCAAAACGACAAGTACCGATACGCTTACGACGATTTCGGCAAAAGAGTTTACGCTTAAAATCGATACGCTTGGACGTATTTCATCTGTCATCTTAAGTAACGAAAAACACAACGGCAAGGACGGTAAATTATCCGAACTTGTCGCTCCTGAAGGGGCAAAACCGATTCAAATCCGTTTCGCGGATCAGGCTTTGAATGAAGCGGCTGCAAAAGTACCGTATACGAGTGATGCCAGCAGTATCGCATTGGGCGAAAACGGTAAATCGACGGTTGTTTTAACTCAGAATCTTCCGGAATTGACCGTAACCAAAACATTGACGTTTTATGCAGACGGACACTACGATGCAAAAATTTCTCTGTCGAATGAAAAACGCTACTTCATATATCTCGGACAACATCCGAAAATCATAGAACAGATGATGACGGTTGTCGGCGGTATGATCTATTCCGGCGATAATCTTACGACAATTTTTAAAGACGGTGATGTCGAGGGACGATCCATCTTTACCGATGTCCATTTTATGTCCGGATTTGATCAGTATTATGCAACGATCATGTACGGTTTTGACCCGACTACACAGGTTACGGTTGAACATGACAGCAAAGGTAATGCTGTGACGTATATGGAGGGTGGAAATAATTTTGCTTTCAACGGTTATATTGGACCGAAAGAGTATAAAACACTTGAATCTATCAACCCGATTCTGACCCATTCTATCGAGTACGGCTGGTTTACTTTTGTCGCAGCTCCTATTTTTAAAATCTTGATGTGGATTCACAGCATTGTCGGTAACTGGGGATGGTCAATCATCGCACTGACGATTTTGATCCGTATTTTCCTCTACCCTTTGACCCACAAAGGGATGGTCTCTATGCAAAAAATCAAAGAGATTGCACCGCGTATTAAAGAGGTTCAGGAAAAATACAAAGGTGATCCGGCACGTATGAATGCTGCCGTCATGGAAATGTATAAAAAACACGGAGCAAATCCACTGGGCGGTTGTTTACCGCTTATATTGCAAATCCCGGTATTTTTTGCGATCTATCGCGTTCTTCTTAATGCGGTTGAACTTCAAGGGGCTCCGTGGATGATGTGGGTTACCGATCTTTCCCGTATGGACCCGTATTACATCTTGCCTATTTTGATGGGTGCGACGATGTATTATCAACAAAAAATTACGCCGAGCAACTTTACCGATCCGTTGCAGGAAAAAATCTTTAAATTTTTGCCGCTTATTTTCACATTCTTCTTCTTTACATTCCCGGCAGGGCTTGTATTGTATTGGTTCGTGAATAATATTTTCTCAATCGCACAACAGTATTTGGTCAACAAACAGTTTGAAGCGGCACGTGCATTGCGTCATGAAGCTCATCTTGCGGAAAAGCATCATGAAAAAGATTGAAGCACCAACTTTAGAACTCGCATACGCACAAGCCGCACGTGAGTTTGGATGTTCCGTAACCGCACTCCAAGTCGAGATCGTACAATTCCCTTCCAACGGGGTATTGGGTCTCTTTAAAAAATCGGCAATTATTATTGCCAATCTTCCTCATACCAATATCCCTGCATCTGTGACTGCATCTGTGAAAGAGATAGAAAATGATGAACCTTTCGACATAGAAGAAGAAGCGGTGAGTGCCGCCCCTTCAGCTATCGAACCTGAAGAGTTGGTTTTGGGTGATGAGTTTTATGAGCAAGCGGATGACTTTGAAGAAGAAGGTGATCTTGAGGAGGATTTTTATGAAATCTCTGCCCAAGAGTGTGCCGACGAAGTAAAAGAACAGATCAATATTCTTTTCAAAGATATTTGTTTTGACATCAATCCAATTGAAGTTAGTGTATACGATGAGAATACTTTGCTTGTTGAGTTTACCGGTGCGGATGCGGCGCTTATGATCGGTAAAGAGGGATATCGCTATAAAGCCCTTTCGTACATGCTGTTCAATTGGATCAATGCCGTGTACGGTATGCAGCTGCGTTTGGAAATCGCCGAATTCCTGAAAAATCAGGAAGAGTCGATTTCACGTTATCTGATCAATATTTGTGATATTATCGATCAAGAAGGGCGTGCACAGACAAAAGTCTTGGACGGAGTTTTGGTACAAATTGCGCTAAAACAGCTTCGTGACCGCTATCCGGATCGTTATGTCGCTATCCGTTCAACCCGTGACGGTGGTAAATTTATCGTCATCAATAGTTATCACGAATATTGATGCATGATACTATCGCCGCCATTGCCACTGCGAATGGCATAGGCTCTATCTCGATCCTCCGCCTCAGCGGAGAGCGTGCTCTCACTATCGCTTTAAAACTCACTCGTAAATCTGAACTTCAACCCCGTTACGCTACTTTAACCCCGTTGTACCATGAGGACGGTACACTGATAGACGAAGCGATTGTACTCTATTTTGAATCCCCTCGGAGTTTTACCGGTGAAGCCGTTGTCGAATTTCAATGCCACGGCGGTTTTGTCGTAGCCGAATCGCTTCTAAAAGCGGTATTGAATGAAGGGGCACGTCTGGCAGAGCCGGGAGAGTTTAGCAAACGGGCATTTTTAAACGGTCGTCTTGACCTGACTCAGGCGGAAGCGATCGCTGCTTTGATCGAAGCCAAAAGCGACGATGCCGCCCGTATTTTGGCCCGTCAAATGAAAGGGGAATTACGCGGATACATCGAGGGTATCCGTGACTCGCTGCTGGAGATTTTGGCCTATTCCGAAGTCGTGATCGATTATGCAGAGGAAGATTTGCCGCAGGATGTCGTAGATCAGATTGAAGTCAAACTCGCCAATATCAAACATACCCTCTCCCGTACCCTCGAATCGAGCCGCCGCCGTGCTGGATTGATGCAGGGATTTCGTGTTGCCATTATCGGCAAACCCAATGTCGGTAAAAGCTCACTTCTTAATGCGCTCCTCGATTATGAGCGGGCCATCGTCAGTGATATCGCCGGAACGACACGTGACACGATTGAAGAGCAGGTGCGCATCGGTACCCATCTCATCCGTCTTGTCGATACAGCCGGGATACGCAACGCTCACGATGAGATAGAGCGGATCGGGATCGAACGCTCCATTGCGGCGATCGAAAATGCCGATGTGGTGATTGCACTCTTCGACTCCTCACGCGAAATCGATGAAGAAGACCGTGCTATTATCGATTTGATCGAGCGGTATCATGATGAGAAACCGTTTATCTGCATACTGAACAAATCGGATTTGCCGGAGTGCTTTGAGACAACGGCGATTGCCCAATACGCTCCGATATCTCTAAGCTGTAAGCAGGAGATGGGGGCATTGATCGAGTCGCTGAGCTCTTTGATGGATCATGAGAACAATGACGAGGAGATGATGCTTATTTCACAGCGTCAAATCAGTGCTACTGAGGGAGCAGTCCGTTCTATAGATGAGGCGTATGAGCCGCTTCGAGACGGAGAATTGGAATTTTTCTCTTTTCATATCAATCAGGCGATTCGTTCCATCGCCTCGATCAGCCGTCCGTATGAACTTGATGAGATGTTCGACAAGATGTTCGGTCAGTTTTGTCTGGGTAAATGATGGGTGCCGTTATCGCAATCGATTTGGGTCTAAAGCGTATCGGCTTAGCGCTCAGTTACGGAAACGCTCTGGTCACACCGCTTCCGGCAGTTGAACGCAAAAATCGTAATCAAGCCGCTAATGATGTCAAAAAAGTGTTGAATGAATACGAAGCGACAATGGTTGTGGTCGGTATCCCTATGGGAAGTACTACCGAGGATGAGATGCGTCGCAGAGTCGCTCATTTCATGAATCTCGTGGAATTCGCTGGAGAGATTGTCTATCAGGACGAGTCTCACAGTTCGCAGGAAGCGGAAGAACTCATGAAGGGTGAAATCCGTTACAAGCGCGACGGTCGGATTGATTCGCTCTCAGCGAAGATCATTTTAGAGCGCTATTTACAGCAAAATCCGACCAACTAAAAGAAGACTTTATCTAAAGTCTACTCTTCTTTCGGTTTCTCTCCATCACTCTTTTTCTCTTTTGCTTCCCATAAAAAGCGTGTATTCCGGAAGGTATTTCGGAGGTTTTTTACTTTATTGATATCTTTCATGTTTATACTGATCGAGGTATTTTCGATGTCGCTGCCTTCTCCGATAGTAATATTATCCGCTTTTTTGAGGGAAAGTTTTTGAGAGTTGAAAACACTTCGGTGTCCGGTGATCAAAAAGGCGATGACGACGCTTAGTGCCGCATAGTTTGCCATATGGACCCCAAAAAGCTCAACCGCCATAATGATCGACGCGATAGGGGTATTGGTTGTTCCGGCGAGAACGCTGACAAAACCGAGAGCGGCAAAGAGAGCGATATGATCCCCCATAAAATGTCCGAATGCAACACCGCTGGTAACCCCTACATAAAAAATAGGGGTGATGATCCCTCCGCTTCCTCCCGCGCCCAAGGTAACGGAAGTGAAGAGCGTTTTGAGTATAAAATCGTACCAATGAATATTTTCCGAGTTTAGTGCTGTGGGATCGAGCGCGCTGCTGATCGTTAAAAGCCCTAATCCCAAATATTTTTCGGAGATCAATAGGGAGAGTGCTACTAAAATGAGACCTGCAACAAATGCTTTGAGATAGCGATTATACGGGATTTTATGAATCCACGATTCGATAGCGTTGACGGTAGTAATAAACGAGTCTGACACAATACCGAAAAAGATGCCGGCGAGGATAACTTGACCGATAAGTCCTAAATCCAAATGCAATGAACGGTAAAAATTGATATCGTAATAGGGGTATTCAATCCCAAAGAATTGGGCGGTCGTAAACGCTGCAAACCCTGCGATAAACGAGGGTAAAAGAACATCGTACATGATGACGCCGATAATCAGAACTTCTATCCCGAAAATGGCACCGGCGATAGGGGTTCCGAAGACGGAAGCAAAGCCGGCACTGATTCCGCAAATGACCAATTTTTTTCGATCTTGTTTGGAAAATTTTAGGAGTGTCGCAACAGCCGAAGCAGCACCTGCTCCGATTTGAGCCCCCGGTCCCTCTTTACCGACGGATCCTCCGGAAAAGATGGTGAGAACGGTTGCGACCAATTTGACGGGGATGACTTTTGCATTGATATACCCGTCTTGTTTATGGACGGCTTCAATCACTTTTTCGGTGCCGTGTCCGGTAGCGTTCTTCTCAAACGTCCGGACAATCCATATGGTGAGCATCAAAGCAAAAGGGAGAGTATAGTAGTAATGAAAGGGGAGCAGACCTCTGGCATCCTGTGCAGCATGGACTGTTTTTAAAAAAATTGACATTAAATAGCCGATCATAATACCGGTTGCAGAGGAGAGAATCAACCATTTGGAAACACTGAAAAAGATAACCGTTTGTTCTGTGATATGTTTTTTCACAATACATCTTTAAGGGGAAGGAGATGGTTTAGTATAACGAATGATTGTAAATATCGCTACCCTTTTTCTCCTAAATTGAGACGATCACAGCACTTTAAAAAACTCTGCCGCCTCTCTTTCATCTTCCGTGAGGGTTGAAAAATCCTCATCACTTTCTAACTTGTCTTTAATGGTTGCGGCACAATACTCGAAAGCGAGTTCTTGTGCCTGGTTTAGATCCGAAACAAATCCTAGTCCGCTGAATTGATAGGGCTCTTCTTGCTCGATACAGAGTAATACCCCGTCACATTGTGCTTCGAATTGTTCAACAATTTCACGATAGGAGATAGAAAATTCTGTGGCATGCCAACCAATGTCTTCGAGTCTCTTATCGGAAAATTCGGCAATTCCGTCTCCGGTTGTATCGTCATAAAGGGCACGTTTTTGGTTGTAGCTGATGATGTTTTGCCATGCTCCGGATGCTTTGATCAAGATTCGATCATCATCTTCAACGACGCGATAATTATCCCCCAGCATAGCACTGATGGGACGGGAAAGTGTCGTAGAAAGCGGAGAAAGAGCCGGTATTGAACCTTGATAGATTGAGATTAAATCAGCGTCAAACGGTTCAAAGACAATTTTACCGTTATAGGTAATCGCAAAAGTTTTTGAGGAGTTTGCCGCGTGGAGGAATTCTGATTTTGAGACGACGATAATCTCTTTAAATAGATTAAATTTTTTCATGAGAATGTCCCTGTTTTTTGGATGAATTGTAGCATGGGATCGTTTGCGCACCCTTAGCGAACGATTTAGCGCAATGGTATAAGGGTGCGCTAATATTTTTTTATGCAAAAGTGGGGTATAATTCGCCAAATTTTAAGCCTATGAGCTTACTCTAAGGATACCTGTATGGCATTGAGCGTCTACTACGATAAAGATTGTAATATCGAATTAATCAAAAGCAAAAAAGTGGCAATGATCGGTTTTGGATCACAAGGTCACGCACATGCGGAAAACCTTCGCGATAGCGGCGTTGAAGTAATCATCGGTCTTCGTAAAGAGGGTAGTTCATGGGCAAAAGCGGAAGCAAAAGGGTTCAAAGTTATGACGGTTGCAGATGCATCTGCAGCAGCTGACGTTGTTATGATTCTTCTTCCGGATGAAAACCAAGCAGAAATCTATAAAAACGAAATCGAGCCGAACCTCAAACACGGTGCAACGATCGCATTTGGTCACGGATTCAACATCCATTACGGACGCATTCACCCACGTGCTGACATCAACGTAACGATGATCGCTCCAAAAGCACCGGGTCACACTGTACGTTCTGAATTCGTTCGCGGCGGCGGGATTCCCGATCTTATCGCTGTAGGTCAAAATCCAAGCGGTACGACCAAAGAATTGGCACTTTCATACGCTTCTGCAATCGGTGGCGGACGTACGGCAATCATCGAAACAACATTCAAAGATGAGACTGAAACAGACCTTTTCGGAGAGCAAGCGGTTCTTTGCGGTGGTGCTGCATCACTCGTACAAGCAGGATTTGAAACATTGACAGAAGCGGGTTACGCACCTGAATTGGCATACTTCGAGTGTCTTCATGAATTGAAACTTATCGTTGACTTGATGTTCGAGGGCGGTATCGCTGACATGCGTTACTCTATCTCTAACACAGCGGAATACGGTGACTACGTTTCCGGTAAACGTGTTATCAATGCAGAATCAAAAGCGGCAATGAAAGAGATTCTCAAAGAGATCCAAGACGGTCGTTTCGCAAAAGACTTCATTCTAGAAGGTCAAGCGGGTTATCCACGTATGAACGCTGAGCGTGCAAACGCTCGTGCGTCATTGATCGAGCAAACAGGTGTAAAACTGCGCTCTATGATGCCGTGGATTTCTAAAAATAAAATTGTTGACCAAAGCAAAAACTAATTTGCCCCTTTCCTCAGAGCCTTTGGCTCTGATCACCCCACAAATGAGGTTCCTTCTTTTATGAGCAAACGGCCTCGATCTTCCAAGTCTTCCTTTTCAAAATGGTTTCCAGTCGCTTTTTCTGTATTGCTGTTAACAATAGCCGCTTCCTTGATAGGGTATTTTATCGGATTACACCAGGCTCAAAACGAACTGATCTCTGAACGTCGTCAGTCGCAAAAACTGATTGAGCAGATTCGAGAGCTTGCGGCTATCGATGAATCGAATCTCACCTCTGTACGATCAAAAGATAACACTAATGAGAAAGAAATTCGGCGTCTAAAAAAAGAACTGGAAGATTTATTGAAACGTGAACGCATGCATGAAGAGGTCAAGCCTCAACATGAATATGCGCCAGCACCTCCACCCCCTCCTGAGAAACGCTCTCTGCGCCCTGCCGGATCGGAAGCGAAGCTGGTCATAATTATGGATGACGTATCGTATGCGCATGATGTCAAGGCGATCCAATCGACCGGATTGCCGCTCGTTATGTCGTTTCTGCCTCCGAGTTCGCGCCATCCCGATTCTGCACTCTTAGCGAAGCAGCAGCACATGTATATGGTCCATTTACCTCTGGAAGCGATGGCATTTGATGAGGTAGAACCGAATACTTTAACGATTGAGAGCACGGAAGATGAGATTGAAAAACGGCTCAGTATTTTGAAACAACTCTATCCGCATGCACATTACATGAATAACCATACCGGTTCGAAATTCACCTCTGACCCTGAAGCGATGGACAGGTTGATTCGGGTGATGCAAAAAGAGGGGCTGCAGTTTGTAGACAGCCGTACGATTGCTACAACCAAAGGGCGTGAGGCAACGGCAAAATATGGGATGCGTTACTTAGTGCGAGATGTATTTTTAGACGATAAAGACGGTGTAGAAAATGTCAAAAAGCAGATCAAAGAGGCGGTAGAAAAAGCCAAACGATACGGAACCGCTATCGCAATCGGTCATCCGCGTGTCGACACGATCGAAGCACTCAAAGAGTCAAAAGATCTTTTAAAAGAGGTACACCTGGTCAGTATAGACCAAATATGACAAATTGACAAATATTGTTATTTCTTAGTCTGTTTTCGCTACTGTAGCATATAAATTATAAAGAGTTTGTATGCATACCGAAATTCCATTTTCCATTCCTGAACTCTCTTCAATGAAGCGTTATCCCGAAAAACTTTATTATAGAGGCGATTTAGGGCTTATTCACCGCCCCAAGATCTCGATCGTGGGAACTCGCAGGCCTAACCCCTATACACGAGCGATTACGTTTGAATTATCCAAAAAACTGGCATTCTCGGGGATGATTATTGTCAGCGGTGCTGCTGCAGGGGTCGACGCAATAGCTCATCAGGGTGCAGGTGCTGAAAATACGATAGCCGTTTTGCCGAGCGGGATTGATGTCCGCTATCCGAATGCTAATGCAAAGCTCATACAAGCGATTGAGCAAGAAGGGCTTACCCTAACCCAGTTTGAGCCCGGCTTTACAGCACGTGAGTGGAGCTTTGTCGTACGTAATGAGGTCGTAGTAGCATTGGGTGATGCTTTGATCGTTGCGGAAGCCGATATCGGTAGCGGAAGTATGCGAAGTGTTGAATATGCATTGGAAATGGGAAAGCCGATTTATGTCCTCCCTCATCGTCTTCGTGAAAGTGCGGCAACCCGTCAGCTTTTAGCGGACGGGAAAGCGACAGCAATCGATGATCTTGACATGTTTGTTGCACGAATGAGTCAAAAAGGAAAAAATGCAATCGACGATACACCGTTTATCGCCTATTGTCGAAACAATCCGACGTATGATGAAGTTGTTGTGAAATTTCCGAGTGAAATTTTTGAAGCGGAATTAAGCGGTTTGATTGAAGTTAAAAATGGGAGAGTCTCAGTGGTATAATCAGGACTTAATGTCCTGATTGCCCGGATTGAACTTCATACCCATAGTGTTTTACGAGATAGTTGATAATAGTTTGTTGATCTTCTTTTGGGATCGGTGCTTTAAATTCATTGACCATTTTAGCAACCGTACCGGTCCAGTAAGGACGGCTTTTTTTCCCTTGATTGAGGATATATCCGAAAGAATGACAGATCAGACAGTACTGTTGTGCAACTTCATCATGATCTCCCGCTTCAATCGGATAATCGACATACGGCATTTCGATCGGTTTAGCGACTTGGGCAAAAAGAGCCGATGTACTGAATAATAGTGCGGTAATTAGTAATTTTATTTTCATGATCTATCCTTACACTATTTTCACATTGACATAATCGACGGCATTGTATTGGTATCCGCCGGCATTCCAGCCGATCTCATCGGCTTGCGGCTGAATATTTCCGATACGGTTGATGGCACGAACCATAATGATGTATTCACCTTTGGCCTTCGGCTCCCATTGGTACGTCCATTGGCGGTAGGCAAATTTGCCGTAATCTTTTTGAAGCTCTGTTGCAATCCAGCTTTTCCCGCCGTCGGTAGAGATCATAACCTCTTTGATCCCTTTTCCTTGGTCGAAAGCAACACCTGTTACTTTGACGCGTGATCCTTTTTTGATTACGGTATTCGGAGTAGGGTATCCAATGACCGATTTTACTTTCATGGCTGCAATCGGTTTACGTTTGTATTCGAAGTCACTTCCTGAGATAACACATTCACAGTCGTTATCGGGAACGGTATAGGCGACATCCATAAAGAATGTTTTACGATATTCGTCCATAACAGTGATTTCCGAGAGCATTTTTACCCAGCTGTCCGAAAAATGTCCCGGAATGACAAGACGGAGAGGAAATCCGTTGAGATACGGGAGATCTTCACCGTTCATTTCATATGCAACAATCAGCTCGCCGCTGAGTGCTTCATCAATTTCCATTTCCCGGAAAAAGTGCGGCGTTTCATCAACCGCAGGTTTTTCCAAACCGTTAACACCTACAAATTTTGCAGTTGCTTTAACTCCGGCCATGTTGAGAATGTCTTTTAGGCGAGCCCCTTTCCAAACAGCACACCCCATCGCTCCGTGTCCCCATTGGACGCCGTGGGTTGCTTGTCCCGTTTTGGCGTAATACTTACGGCTGTTACCGCCGCATTGGAGAACCGATGTGATCTCAACCGGTTCAAATTTTGATTTCAAATCATCTACACTGAGGGAAAGAGGTGTTTCAACCGCTCCTTGAACCTGAAGACGAAATTCGTTGAGATCGATGTAGGTCGGAATATCGGGCATATGCCAACGGACGAAAAACTGATCGTTCGGAGTGATGACTTGAGTAAAGATATCACGCGGTGATTCAAGAAGCGGTGGACGGTCTGAAATGACTTTAAGAGGTTTTTTCTCAGGAAATGCGATCACAGGAGGGACAAACTCTTTTGTCTCTGTAATGATTTTTTGAGGAGTTTCATTTCCCAAAAGGGTAGACGCTCCCAAAATAAGGCCGGCGCCTAAAAAATGTCTGCGGTTGATTTTATCCATGATAATGCCTTGCAAAGGAATATCACTATTTTATCATAATCTGGAATAATTTAGAGTATAAGCATCGCATCACCATATGAAAAAAAGCGGTATTTTTCATCAATGGCTTCTTGATAGATTCGGTGTGTCTCTTCAAGCCCTACGAAAGAGGCTACGAGCATCAGCAAAGTCGATTTCGGCAAATGGAAATTCGTCAGCAGATGATTGACTCGTATAGGGGGATTACCGGGGTGTAAAAAGAGGTTTGCTTCCCCTTGGATTTGCTGGGTTCGGACATGATACTCGACTGTTCGGGTAGAGGTTGTACCGACACACAGCAGCGGAGCGGAACCTTGTATCAGAGCTTGTGCGGAGTCTCTAATTTCAAAATACTCCGAGTGCATAGGATGATCGGTAATAACAGTTGCCTCGACCGGTTTAAACGTTCCCGAACCGACATGGAGGGTTACGAATGCATGAGGGTGGGAAGCACAAACGGACTCAAATAGCTCGTCACTAAAGTGCAGTGATGCGGTAGGGGCGGCAACGGCCCCTTCATGCGCGGCAAATACGCTTTGGTATTCACGCTCATCCTCACTGTCATCTTCCCGACCCAGATAAGGAGGGAGGGGAATATGACCGATTGTATCAAGGATCGGCAAAAGTTCTTCAAATCGGATAAGGCTCTCGCCCAGATAAAAGTTCACCGTACGTGATCCGTCATCACTTAACGCAACGACGCGTGCTGTGAGATTACTTTCAAAATTCAGCAGCGTACCTTCTTTTACACGCCCTTTGATGTAAACATTGATCGTGTACGCATCCAGAGGACGGTTGATAAGAAGCTCGATGGCTCCACCACTGCTTTTGTGCCCGTAAAGCCGGGCTTTAATCACTTTAGTATCATTAAAGAGGATAGAACAGCTTTCCGGGAGAAAATGGAGCAATGCATCGAAACGGGCATGGGTTATGGAGCGATCCGCACGCTTATAGACAAGCAAACGGGCATGTTCTCTGGGATGGATCGGATGGGTTGCTATGAGACCATCGGGTAGATAGTAGTCATAGCTTTCAGTCAGAAGGGGGTTAGTCAATCGTCTCTTCTTCGTCTTCTTCGATGTAGGCTTCCTCTTTCGGGGCCGGGTTGACAAATCGGACAATGATGATAGAAAGTCCATAAAGGAAAATGAGTGGAACAGCCATTAAGAGCTGAGTTAACACATCCGGTGGTGTTAAAAGGGCTGCTATGATGAAAATAAGGACGATGGCATAACGGAAAAAACCGATCATCATCCGATCATCGATAAGCCCTAATAGGGCTAAAAAGTAGCAAAAGATCGGAAGTTCAAAAGCTAATCCAAAACCAAACATAATTTTTGTGAAAAAACCGACATAATCTTCGATGTTGATCATAGGAACAAAGGAAGCGCTTCCGAACCCGATCAGGTACTGGAATCCAAACGGAGTGACAACATAGTAGGCAAATGCTCCACCGATTAAGAACATAACAGTACCGCCGACGACGATAGGGATCATCATTTTCTTTTCATTGGCATACAGCCCCGGAGCGACAAAAAGCCAAATTTGTGAAAGAATGATCGGTAATGAACCCAACAGCGCGGCAAAAAAAGAGACTTTCATCGCGACGAAAAAAGTACCACCGATTTGATTGGTTGTGGCCATCCCTTTTGCAGCATTTGGGGAGGTTTTTGCTACAAGAGAGAGTGCATCATTTAAGGGTTGGCTGATCCAGTGTAAGATCGGTTCATAATAGTTAAAGGCAATAAAAAACATGATTATAACGGAGGCGACGCTGATCGCAAGCCGCTTGCGCAGCTCAACTAAATGAGGACGTAAATCATCAAACATTAGGCATTCTCTTCGATAGGTTTAGCATCTGCTGGTTTAATCTCTTTTGGTTTGGGTGCAAAGGTAACCACTTCGGGTTCTTTCGGTGCTGAGGGAGCCGATGGAGTAATAGTATTAAAATCAAGCTCGCTTTTAATTCCTGTCAGCTCAGAACCGATTTCGGTGACATTGGTCATCCGTTCCAATTCCGAGCTCGCACTGGTCAGTTCATTTTTATAATTGAGTACTTCTTCTTTTATTTCAGAGAGTTTCATCTCTTCTTCAATAGTAGCACGCGCGGTATTGACCGTACTTTTAACACTTTTGAAAAATTTGGCAATTACTACCATCGTTTCAGGAAGTTTCTCCGGCCCTAAAAATAATACCGCAATAATCGCGATAACTAAAATTTCACCTAAATCCATACCAAACATTGCATTATCCAAAAATCAAGATTTTCTTTAAGAGACAAATTCTATCCAAAGAAAGTTAAAACCCTTCTACTCTCAGTGCGATTTCATCGGCTAATAAAAAATCGTTATTGAAATAGCGACCCTCATGCAGATAAATCATCCCCTCTTTGGCGAGCAGTTGCGCATGATTTTTTTGTTTTTGACTCAACAGACTCTCTTCTACACCGACACAACTGCGAAAACCTAAAAAGAGTTTTTCACTGAGCAATGCATCGGATTCGATCGTTTCAATCGTCATCTCTAAAGGATTTTGGATGTAGTGCTCGACAGACGTCGAGGGATAATAGCGTTGATTGTCTAAAAACCCGACGGCACCCGAACCCAGACCGATGTAGGGTTTGTGTTCCCAATACCCGATATTGTGAATGGAACGGTATTTTCCGAAATTGGAAATTTCGTATTGGTTAAATCCGTTTTCACGGAGGGTGTGAAACAGCCATTGCGTCAGATCCAACTCTTCTTGAGCAAGTTCAGGGGTTTTTTCAAATAGCGTATTCTCTTCTATTGTAAGGGCATAAAGGCTGATATGATCGATCGGGAGGAGTAGAGCTTGATCAATATCCGCTTTTAAGAGGGCTTTCGTATCTTCGCGAACACCGTAAATCAAATCGATACTGAGATGTTTATACCCGATAGCCGAAGCGGTACGGATGGCTTCGAGTGCATGCTGGGTATGATGAGCACGGCCAAGTGTTTTTAATTTTTCATTATTAAAACTCTGAACTCCGAAACTGAGTCGGTTGACTCCCAGCTCATACATCCCTTCCAGCCAAGAACGTGTCGCACTGTTAGGATTGGCTTCGGATGTGATCTCGCATTTATCAGCAAGATAAGGCTCTATCATTGCAAAAATCGGACGGTATAAAGATGGCTCGACCGTAGAAGGGGTACCCCCTCCGATAAATACCGTTTCGATAGGATTATCTCGACTGACGTTAAAGCGGATGAGTTCTGTCTCGAGTTGTGAGACAAGGGCATTCATGTACGCTTCGCGCAGGGAAAATTTATCAACATACGAATTAAACGCACAGTAGGAGCATTTGCTATCGCAAAAAGGGATATGAATATATAAAAGCATATTGAGATTATAGTATTTTTAATAGCGAATAGTTTACAATACCTCTTTAAAATATACGAAGAAGATGGTGAATGACCGAAAAAAAGTTCTACCGACCGAATGTGGCGGCGATTATTGTCTCTCATGAGTATCCTGAGATCAAAGATGTTTTTATCGCCGAACGGAGTGATTTGGTGGGGGTTTGGCAGTTTCCCCAAGGGGGAATTGATGAGGGCGAATCGAGTGAAGAAGCCCTGTTTCGGGAACTCGAAGAAGAGATTGGTACCAATAAGATAGAGATTGTTGCAGAATATCCTGAATGGATTGCGTATGATTTTCCTTCACACGTAGCGGCAAAAATGGCTCCGTATGTAGGTCAAAAACAGCGTTATTATTTAGTGCGTTTGAAAAAAGGGGCTAAAATCGATTTGGATACCAAACATCCTGAATTTAAAGCTTATCGTTTTGTTGCTATCGATGAGTTACTTACCCATATCGCCCATTTCAAAAAACCGGTCTATGAACGTGTCATTTCCTATTTTAGAACCAAGGGGTATCTGTAATGCTAATTGTTCAAAAATTCGGCGGCACCAGTGTCGGGGATTTGGAGCGTATCCAAAACGTTGCCAACCGTGTCGCCCAAACGCTTAATGAGGGGCATCAAGTTGTTGTCGTAGTTTCGGCAATGAGCGGTGAAACAAACAAACTGATTTCGTACGCGGAACACTATACAGCGTCGCCGGAGCGAAGCGAAGTCGATATGCTTCTAAGTTCAGGTGAACGGGTTACAGCGGCTTTGCTCTCCATTGCACTGAACGCTATGGGGCATAAAGCAACGTCGATGAGCGGTCGTCGTGCCGGAATCGTGACGGATAGTATCCACACGAAAGCACGAATAGAGAGTATTGACCCCTCCGCAATGCATGCGGCACTTGCAGAGGGAAAAGTGGTCGTTGTAGCAGGGTTCCAGGGGGTAAGCGAAAGCGGTCAGGTGACCACCCTCGGACGCGGAGGCTCGGATCTTTCCGCTGTTGCGGTTGCCGGTGCGTTGAAAGCTGATTTATGTGAGATTTATACCGATGTTGACGGTATTTACACTACAGACCCTCGTATCGAGCCAAAAGCACGCAAAATGGATAAAATCAGCTATGACGAGATGCTTGAACTCGCCTCTTTGGGAGCCAAAGTACTCCAAAACCGTTCTGTTGAACTTGCAAAAAAATTAAATGTAAATCTTGTTACCCGTTCCAGCTTTAGTGATGCGGAAGGGACACTTATCACAAAGGAAGAGAATATTATGGAACAACCACTTGTCAGCGGAATCGCACTCGATAAAAACCAAGCACGTGTATCACTCAGCGGTGTTATTGACCGTCCGGGAATCGCTTCGGATATTTTTACCCGTTTGGCAGACAATAGCGTCAACATCGATATGATTATCCAAACGTCAGGACATGACGGTAAAACCAACCTCGATTTTACCGTTCCGAAAACAGAGCTTATTGATGCGAAGAAAGTGGTTGAAACCTTTATTGCCAATGATGAAATCAAAGAAGTCGGTTACGACGAAAATATTTGTAAAGTATCTATCGTCGGTGTCGGTATGAAATCACATACGGGAGTAGCGGCAAAAGCGTTCCAAACGATGGCTAAAGAGAACATTAACATTATGATGATTTCGACCTCAGAGATTAAAGTATCGATGGTAATCGATGAAAAATATGCGGAGCTTTCGGTTCGTTCGCTTCACAGCGCTTACGCATTGGATCAATAGTGCGTCAATTTGATCAATGGACATTAGAGTCGATTCGCTCCGAAGGGGCATCGATGAGCTGGTTCGAAGAACAGCGTTTCGAATGGACTCCGGCTATCGCTAATGCTATGGATCAAATGATGGGTGGCAAAAGTCTTGTTTTGATCACCGATCAAGACCGAAAATGGTTTGCCCATTACATTACCACATCCCTCAATAAACGTTCTCCTGACCGACCGTTAATCCCTATCGTCTGTATCGATGCCCTCTATCCTCATTATGATTCGATGAGTGGAGGTGAATCCATTGATATGCTCGGCGATATGCTCGATATTACCTTTAAAGGTGAGTACCTTTTTTGGTATATCGGAAAAGGGGATGACCGTCGTGCAGATATCGCGAAACGGAGTACCCATAGTTTATTATGGATCATGGATGAACGGTTTCAAAACGCTTTGGTGTTGCGTTCGCATGATCCTCTTATTGATATCAAACTACTGCAACTTTACCGCCTTTTTGATAAAACGCTGAGTGCCGTATTGTTCGGGGAGATTAATGTTCGCGAGTGAACGGGGCGGAATCCTCATAACAGCGGAGCTGGAAGAGCGGGCCAGAGAGATAGAGGAGTCTTTACACCCTTTGCGCTGTGTCACTTTTATGAGAGATGATTTTAAGATCGAAGATGCCAAAGAGGTGATTTCCGAAGCGTATAAAAGCGAAGAGAATACAAAAACACTGATTCTCGGAGCTAAAAGTTTCACGGTTCCGGCACAAAATGCTCTGCTTAAAATCCTCGAAGAACCTCCGAGAAATATTGTTTTTATTCTGATAGCACCTAATAAAAGTACATTTTTACCAACCGTCCGTTCACGGCTCACTATGACACAAGAACATCATGAACGTATTTATGAGCTTTTGCCGATCACTTTAAAAAATCTTGATCTTTCCGGACTGTTTGCCTTTGTCAAAGAACACGACCGTCTGAAAAAACATGAAGCCAAAGCTCTTATCGAGCAACTCATGCATCAGGCAATTCACATCGAAAAGCTTCCTCTGACTTCATCGCAGCTGGAGGGATTTGATAAGGCACTTCGACTCATCGAACTTAACAGCCGTTTCCAAAGTGTCTTGGTCATGGTTTTGATGAATTTTCTCAAAGAGGTCAAACGTGGTCGTTGAGAAACTTTCTAATACGATAGATCTCCGTCGCGAACTGAAAACGTTAGGAGTAGACGGTGGCGGTATCTCTATTTTAGAAGACAAAGGCTCCCTTCATCTGATCCGGATTCGAGATCTGCATGTGGGTGCTGCCAATATTCTCAAACAAGATGCCCTGAGTATCGGTGCCGATCTGGCTGTTCCTAAAGGGACAGTAACGGCATTAACTCCTCGTGTAGATGTTTTACTGATTGCATCCGAGCGTCAACTTCAACAACTCGTCAAAAAAGAGAAAGCGCAACCATTCGGACTCAAACAGCTTTCCATGGAGTTGGAGAGCTTTTGTCATTTAAAGTACGAAAACAGGGTCTCCATCATGGGAATACTCAACGCCAATGATGACAGTTTCTATCATGCCAGCCGGTTTCAGGGTAGTCAAGCCATAAAACGGATTGAGACGATGATTCAAGAGGGAGCTGACATCATCGATTTGGGTGGTGTATCGAGCCGCCCTGGTAGTGTAGCTGTAAGTGCGGAAGAAGAACTGCGACGGGTTCGTCCTATTATCGATGCACTGTACGAGCAGCGGTTATATGAGAAAACAACATTCAGTCTAGACAGTTATGAACCGGAAGTAATCTCATATGCCTTGGAGAGAGGATTTACGATAATCAATGACATCACAGGATTGGCAAACGATGAGGTTGCCCGGCTGTGCGGCAGTTACGGTGCGACGGCAGTCATCATGCATATGCAGGGTGAGCCTGTAAATATGCAGGAAAATCCTGCCTATTTCTCCGTCATTGCTGATGTAGAACATTTTTTCCGTGAGCGGATTGCAAAAGCGGAATCGTATGGCATTAAAGAAATTATCTTAGATTGCGGTATCGGTTTCGGAAAGCGGTTGGAAGATAATCTCTCACTGATAACCAATCAAAGTCATTTTCTTCGTTTAGGAAAAAAAATGTTGGTGGGAGCAAGTCGAAAATCAATGATTGATGCGATTTCTCCATCAAGCAGTGACGAACGATTGGCAGGATCTTTGGCAATTCATCTCAAAGCGATAGAGCAGGGTGCTTCCATCGTGCGGGTGCATGATGTAAAAGAACATGCACAGGCAATAAATGTCTGGAAAGCGTTGAGGGGCTAACTGTGAGTAATACAGTCGTAATTATCACACTATCGCTTTTGGTATTGCTCTCTCCGTTTTTGTCCCGCGTCAGCAGAATTCCGGTTGTCGTTGTCGAGATCATGATGGGAAGTTTTGCCGCATATTTCGGATTTTTAGTGGAAAATGAACTCTTTAAAATTATTGCCGAAGTCGGATTTTTGTATCTGATGTTTTTAGCGGGGATGGAAGTCGATCTTAAAGGATTCCAGTTTGAGAAAAAATCGCTCATTCGGCGAACGGCACTTTTTTTCGTCATGGTGTACGGTTTTTCCTTCGGATTGGTTGCGTATTTTCACCTAAGCTCTGTCTACATGGTCTCATTTCCGATATTTTCTCTCGGGATGTTGATGGCATTGATCAAAGAATACGGTCGAAATGAACCTTGGCTTGCGTTGGCTCTGAATATCGGTATTGTCGGAGAACTGATCAGTATTTTGGCAATGACGGTACTTAACGGGGGGTTGACGTACGGATTTAATATCGATTTTTTCTTTACGCTGCTCGTCTTGATCGGTTTTTTGATCGGTTTTGTCCTCTTTTTCCGGGGAATACGAATTCTTTTTTGGTGGTATCCCGGACTCAAAACGCTCATTATGCCGATGGAAGACAGTAAAGACCAGGATGTCCGTTTTTCTATGGCTTTGCTTTTTATCTTAATCGGGGTAATGCTCCATTTTAAAATCGATGCAATTTTGGGAGCATTTCTAGCAGGGATGCTGATCACAACCTATTTTAAACATAAGATAGAGCTTCCTGAAAAACTTTCATCGTTCGGATTTGGGTTTTTGGTCCCCATTTTTTTTATCCATGTCGGCTCAACTCTTTCATTGGACGCTTTTTCGGATCCGATGATTTTGGAATCGGCGCTTGTTATTGCGATCGGAATCGTATCCATCCGCTTGATAGCCGGAGTCAGTGCATTTACCGGCTATTTCGGGTTTAAAAACGCGTTATTATTTTCTTTGTCTAACTCAATGCCACTTACCTTTTTGGTAGCGATTGCAACTCTCGGATATCATGCTCATGCAATAAGTCATGAAGAGTATTACGCATTTATCGTAGCAAGTATGGGGAGTGCAATATTTTTAATGATTACAATTAAGATTTTATTTTCATTTTTCAACCGAAATATAGGTGGAAAATAGGTTGGATTTTGACAATTTTTAGTGAAAACAAGGTACAATCGACAAATTAGGCAAGGTAGCGCCATACGGATAGAAGTTACCTTAAGCGAGAAGGAGTCACGTGGATTTAACGGTCATTTTAGGAATCTTAGGCGCTATTACCACTATTTCTATCGGGGACTTGATGGAGGGTGGAAATCCTGTACATGTTGTCCATATCACATCGCTTATTATTATCATGCCGACAACTCTTTTAGCATCGATGGTCAGTACAGATGTCGAGCATGTCAAAGGGGCATTTAAAAGTCTCGGTATGATTTTCAAAAAATCTCAGGTGAATCTGCATGAACGGATTAAAGAGATCGTTGACCTCTCCATTATGGCGCGTCGTGACGGTTTATTATCGCTGGAGCAAAAAGTTGCACAACTTGATAACGCCTTTTTGAAACAGGGTCTTAGCATGGCCGTTGACGGAAATGAAATACATACGATTTCCGAAACCCTTGAACAAGTAATCGAAGAGACTGAAGAATATTATCATGGATGTGCGCATTATTGGATCCTTGCCGGTGAGACATCTCCCGTTTTGGGTCTAGTAGGGGCAGTCTTGGGGCTTATTCTAGCACTTCAAAAACTCGATAGTCCAGCAGAAATGGCTGAGGGGATCGCTGGGGCATTTACGGCGACTGTAACCGGGATTTTCAGTGCATACGTTTTGATCGGGCCTATGGGAAATAAACTGAAAGCCAAAGCACATCACGTTGTAAAAGAACAAAAAATGATGCTAGAGGGGATCATCGGAATTGTACATGGTGATAATCCACGCACATTAGAAGCCAAATTGCTTAATTTCCTTTCACCTGTGGAAGAGAAACACAGTCAGTTTAATTGATGAGACAATAAATGGGCAAGAAAAAATGTAAAAAATGTGAATGTCCTGCAGGGGAAAAATGGGCGGTTCCGACGGCCGACTTTTTCAGTCTCTTGTTGGCACTTTTTATTGCACTTTACGCGATAGCCTCTGTCAATAAAGAAAAGCTCCGAGCGGTAAAAGAGGAGTTTGTTAAAATCTACGATTATGCTCCGGCACCTGAAACAACCAGCCCTGTAGTTCCGATGGAAGCAGAGGTAAAGCCGGTACCGGACGCTTCGGCTAATCCATCAGGGCAAATGCCGGTTTCAGAGGGTGGGGCACTTTTAACAGGTGATCCTCAGGTCCAGCAATCGATTGAAAAAATGATGAGCAAACTTCAGCAAGATATGGGTGACCAAACCGGAAGCGGTGCCGGGCCATTGGATGAAACGATAGACGGTGTGTTATTGAAATTACCGGTTAGTGTGCCGTTTCGCGGTTCTGATGCGACGATTGATGATGAAGAAAAACACATGTTCCTGAGACGTATTGCTGAAATCATTAATACGTTACCGGCGTCGGTTGATATTTCCGTCAGGGGCTATACTGATAATGCACAACTTCCTGCCGGTGGACGATATCAAGATAATTTGGAATTATCAAGTGCACGGGCTGCAAACGTAGTCAGAGAATTGATTCGTGACGGGGTCAGTGCAGATCGCTTATCTTCAGCAGGTTTCGGTTCCTCAAATCCGATTGCATCCAACGCCCGTGAAGAAGATCGTGTCAAAAATCGACGTGTCGAATTTTATATGTTTGTATCAGATAAAAAAGCAGTTGAACCGCAAAAACAACAAACCGTATTAGATGCATTAGGTAAAATCAAAAAGCCTCAATAATACTCCATAAGGGGAAGTAAATCTGCTCCCCTTCACACTATCCGCATCCTCCCACTCAAAGACAGAGAATCATAAACCGAAACGGAATCATTACTGATGTATAAATTTGATTGGGCAGAATAGGAAAATAAATATGTGAGAGGTATTTGGCTTAATAGCCAAATACGATTTTGAGGATAAAGAAGAAGAGTGCTGCCATAATTGCAGACGCAGGGAGCGTGATGATCCATGCCATTGCGATAGGACGCATAAGCGCCCAGTTTGCATTGCGGTTGAGCATTCCGATACCGATGATCGCTCCGACGAGAATATGGGTTGAAGATACGGGAATACCCATCTTGGTTGCGAGCAAAATAACGAGCGTTGCTCCCAGTTCGGCTGCGAAACCGGTTACAGGGAATATTTCTGTAATGCGGCTTCCAACGGTATCGATAACTTCTTTTCCGATAAACCATAGACCGGCAACAAGAGCGACACCGAATGTTGCCATGGCAATAACCGGTACCGGTGACTCGGCATTGATCTGACCTGTCGCTAAGATATCGATAATTGCGGCAAATGGTCCGATCGCATTTGCGATGTCATTAGCTCCGTGACTGAACGCGAATGAAGAAGCCGTCAGGACTTGGAGCATGCTAAAGACACGCATGGTTGCTTTATGCGGAGTATCTTTATGCATCACTTTGATAATAGCATATACAACTCCGTACATCAGCGTTGAAAGGACGGCAAGGAGAACAAAAATTTGGGTGTCATCCAAGCCGAGATGAGCATTTTTTAGTCCTTTGAACAACAACATTCCAGCAATCATCGCTGTACCGAATGCCGCTGCGATCGGTGCATGCGTACGAAGAGCATAGAAAGCATTTTGTTTTTTCTTGAGTCGGTTGAGTTCATGAACTTGGTTTTGATACGCTGCTTTTTCTTCGGATGTGGCAGTTTCTTCGTTGTGAGATGCTTTGAGGGCACTCAGTTGCTCTTTGATGGAATTCATATGGGCTTCGACCGCATCGTTGTAATCCAAAATATTTCTTTTCAAATACCAGTAAATTCCATATGATGCCATCCCACCTAAAATCGGTGAAACGACCCAACTGATAGCAATTTTTGTGATTTGGTCCCAATGAACCAGACCGAAAACCGACTCACCCGCTTGCATTGTTACATATCCAAGGGCGATAGATCCCCCTAATATCCCTCCAACAATAGCATGGGTTGTGGAGACAGGGTATCCTTTTCTTGATGCGTAAAGCAACCATGTCCCTGCAGAGAGGAGTGAACCCATCATGACGAAAACAAAAAGCATCGGATCAAAATCCATTGCTGAGATATCGACAATCCCTTTGCGAATCGTATCTGTTACTGCCGCACCTGCGAGCATCGCTCCCCCGAGCTCGAAGATTGAAGCGATCATAAGTGCTTGTTTGACCGTTAATGTTTTAGCACCGACACTTGTGCCAAATGAGTTGGCAACATCATTACCCCCGATGTTAAACGCCATAAAAATCCCAAAAAGGGTTGCGATGATGAAAAGGGTATGGTTGTTTGCGAGATAATTAAAGCCCCATACCATAAAAATGGTAGTCATGAGGACAAAAATACCGCCGAAAAAGAGGTTGTCACGCGAGAACATGAATACTTCCTAAAATTAAGATTATAAACGAGGGCCGGGATAATATTACGAAACCATTACAAAATGGTTACGAAATGATTACGAAATTATGCCCGTTTATCTCTTTGATGAGACTTTGACGGGCAGAAGAAGAGGGGTTAAGGAAGAAGGGTGGCTTTAATGATTTTTTGGGTTTGAAGCGGTTTGTCACCGCCGTATTGGCCATTGGTTTGAACGTTATTCAATTTACCAAGAGTGTCCATTCCTGCTACGACTCGACCGAAAATAGTGTGGTATCCATTAAGCCATGGGGTTGGTGCGGTTGTAATGAAAAATTGGCTTCCATTGGTGCGCGGTCCTGCGTTGGCCATAGCCAAAACACCTGCTTTATCAAAAACGACACCGGACTTAAACTCATCTTTAAACGGCTTTTTCCACATAGATTCTCCTCCGGCACCGGTTCCGGTCGGGTCACCGCCCTGTACCATGAAATTATGGATGATTCGATGGAACGTAAGGCCGTTGTAATAACCGTTTTTTGTAAGTGTCGTAAAATTTTCTACAGCCAGTGGGGCGACATCCTCATATAATTCTAAGGTTATATTTCCTTGTGTCGTTTCCAATAAAACGCGGGGATGACCGGCAGCAAAGCTGAGAACAGCGGTGACGAATAAAACAAAAAGAAAGCGCATTAAGACTCCTGTGGGTGTGGTGTAAAGGTGAGGCAAACGGAATTCATGCAATAGCGCAGTCCGGTTGTAGCGGGACCGTCCGGAAAAACATGCCCTAAATGGGCATCGCAGGTAGCACAAAGCACTTCTATACGGATCATGCCGTGTGATATATCCCGTTTCTCTTCAAGTACTTCAGGAGAAATGGGACGATCAAAACTCGGCCATCCAGTACCTGAATCAAATTTAGCGGAGGAATCAAATAATGGTGTGCCGCAGCAGACACATTTATAGATTCCATTCCCTTTAAAATCGGCATATTCGCCGCTGAATGCCCTTTCGGTTCCGTGTTGGCGTGCAACATGATACGCTTCGGGTGATAGGAGTGATTGCCACTCTTGGTCGGTTTTGATCACTTTGTTCATTGCAAGCCTCTATAACTAAGAATTCTGTAATGAGATTATAGTTGCGGTTTCTGATGCACGGCTTAGTATAAAAGGATAATCGTTATTCTCGTGCAGGGATATAAGATATAAATGAGGAACGGATATTCCGCTGAGACATTCAGGCGTAGTGAGGATCAGATCATCCAGATTTCTGTATTGTAAACTAAATGAGGGAGTTAAAATTTGGCAGGAAATATCTAAAGAGTCGTCAATGACTTTTTTATATTCTTTCGCTGCTTCAAAATCAGGGAGGACGATTAAAACATGCGACAAAGATGCTGTTTCCATTCGCTGGCGTATACTGTTGAGAAGCGTTGTAAGCAGCGCTTGACCGGTGCATTGGATGAGATGATGCCGTGCATTATATCGGTAGTGATTAATCAATTTGGCACTGCTTGTGGATGTCGGCAAATCTGAAACAGAACAGAGCACTAAATACCGGCTTGATTTTTGTTTTTTAAGTGTTTCAATAAAATCGGGTTCCATATGATCGGTATCATCACAGAGTATGGCCGTTGATTCTTGAAAGCTTTTCTTATAGTCAGAAGAATCCTTTTGAGCCGGCGTATAAAAAGAGAGAGAAGCAATGTCGACGCTTACCGCAGCATAATCGATTAATTCGATCAGTTCATCCCGCAGAAGCTCTCCTCCCAGTTTTGTCGGTGTAATAATCATAATCTTTTGTGTAGGGTCATCAAGCAACATCAACAATGCTTTACGCAACAAGACAGTACTTTTCCCGCTTCCGTAATCACCGCTTAACAGATTGATACTATTATTGATGGGGGTGTTCAAAAATTGGATTTGTTCTTCTGAAATTAAAGAACCGAAAGAATTTGCTTCTGTTGGTAGGAGCAATGTGTGGGACGTGAGTGAGCCAATGACTTTTATCAATGAAAATGGTTCAGTCTGAGAAGGGGCAAGAGATTTCAATTTTTCTTCAATAGAGTCTTTGGATTCATTTTTAAAGAGTAGACGCCCTTTAGGGAGCAGTTCATGGAAAGATGAATCCAGTGAATCAAAATCATCCTCAGAAAGATAAGGCATCCAAAAAAAACGCTCTATGGGCGTTGAGTCAAAAGATAATACGTCATTCAGCTTCTGATGAATTTTCCGTTCTGTGTTTTCTAATTGGGTTGTAGAACTTTTATTGCTTCGTTTGGATGAACGTTCGATTTGTGCCCCTTTTAACTCGTCGACAGTCCATAAAATTTTTTCTCCGAAATAAACCCCCCTCTCAGGAAGAAAGATGAGTAAATCAATTGGGGTGACTGTATTTTGATGATACAGTTTAAAATGTTCGAAAAAGGCACCATTCGCTTTATCGGCGATGGATTGAAATAATGTGACAGATTCGGCGTTACTTTCTTCCACCGTAGCAATCGTTTGAGATTTTTTGGAGATAAAGCGATTTAAAAATGATATAAACATTTAAAGCTTCTCCTACCGGCATTTGTTAGAGGGTATATACGCAATTGTACTAAAAATTATAACTAAATTTAAATGATACAGTGCTAACAGGTTATTTATAGGGAAGAGAAGTACCGAGGGGAACCCCCGGAAGAGAAAGAGAAAATTATTTTCCGGCAGCAACGCTGTCTTTAAGACTTTTGCCCGGTTTAAATTTAGGAACCATTTTGTCAGCAGTGCTGTATGTTTTAGTTGTTCCAGGAACTTTACCGCTTTTCCCTTTTTGAAGAGAAGATGCAAAACTTCCAAATCCTACCAATGAGACTTCTTCTTTCGCAACAAGAGCTGCGGTTACAGCTTCCGTGAAAGCCTTAATAGCTGTTTCAGCTTCAACTTTTGTTTTATAACCGCCGCTTTTTTGAACCAACTCTACGAATTGTGCTTTATTCATTTATTGCCCTTGATCTTAGATATGCGAATAACACTTGAACCTCCCATACATCGGAGTATAGAAGGTATAAGTGTTTTAGCCGCGAATACTTTAATATCTCTTACCTTAAATTTTTCTTCTTTTTTGCATTTTGTTGAATAGTTTTGTGATTTTGTGGTTTTTTAGACTGATTTTTAGCCATCTTCTGGAATTATGGGTCAATAAAAGCGGTGAAGTAAACTTTTTGGCATCGAAATGCTCACTGAAGTTTTTACCCCAAATTGACCATTTCTTCATAAAGTTTTGAGAAGAAGAGATCGATAAAAAAACCTCTTCCAAACCGATGCGTTCTTGTTCACTTAAACTGCTCATGATTTATCCCCTAACTTATTAATTTTTCGCACTACCCGAATTATTTCATCATCTTCAAGCATCCCTAACATATCAAGTACCGCTTTAGCAGCTTGAGGCTTGGCATTTCCAAGTCTCCAATCCTGATAGGTTCGCATGGAAATTCCCAGTTTGCTTGCCATCTCTTTTTGAGAAATCTTCTTACCGTTGTGTTGTGCCTCAATGGCATTGTGAAGAAGATTAAAAAGATCACTCATTTCCATTGCTCCATTGTAATATGCTTTTCTTAAAATAAACATTAAAACGTATAAAATATAATTAAAAATACATATATATACATAAATAACGTAGTATATATACGCACTTAATTACAAAGCATGATCTATACCAACTTTAAATACTAATATAATGGATAAAATATACGGAAAATCGTATGTTAATTTTCAAAAATAGATCAAGAAATGGACGAAAGAAGCGGATTTAACGATTTGAAACGGGTTGGGTGTTAAAAATTTAGAGAAAAAGAGGAAAGTGAATGATAGAAAAAGGGGTAAAAGGGGTAAAAGGGGGAATTCCCCTTAAGAGAGAAAATCCGTGTAGTCGTATTTAGAGAGGTCGACGTAAAATTCTCCCTCTTTTTGGATAATGCGTATATCACTTCCATAGGCCAGCTCAAAGCGTCGTTTAACCGATTTCCGTTCATCTGAACCCATGCCGATAAATTTGAGGTAGCGTTTAAGTTCTATTACCCCGTTCGGCAGGGACGGTGCGACTGGGGGTGTCGCTGTTATGTCGACATCATGAACACTGTTTCCTTGCGAAAGGAGCAGTTTTGTATTAATGACTTCCAAAAGATTTTTCAATTGCTCATCTTTGGCGGTATAAATCTCTTCAATCCGCTCGCGTTCGGCAATGAGCATTTGCTCTTTATCATTGACAAGGCGGTCTATTTTAGTTTCAAGTTCTTTGATTTTAAGCTTTAGCTGCTGATTTTCTTTTTGATAGAGGGCAATAATCATCCCTACCGTTGTTTTTTGAGGGGCAGGTACGGAGGATGTAGGTTTAGTGCTTTGTGCAATTTCTTGACGCTTGGCATCATCTAAAGAACTTCGTGGGACTATGATATAGGTCACTCCCCCCTCTATGATATAGTTAAGCCGTTTGGTCCGGAGTTTATTTTGGATCATCTCTTTTGACATTTTAAATGTCTTTGCATATTCATCAACGGTAAAACGCACATATCCTCCTTTTGGGATTTATCTCTATTATCTTAGCAAAAAATTGCAATGACCCCGATTATCGTTTTTTTGAAGGGATACTCCAGTCAGGTTTTGGCGGAGGGATGATTCCACCTTTGCGCATCCATATCAGATATCCGTTGCGGGTAAAGTTGTGTTTATCTTGGAAAGTATGCAAAGAACTGTGGCGAAATTCACATTTCTCCAAAAGGGCATGAAAATCTTCATGTAAGTGTAAAAAATCCTGTAACACTTCATATGCGCGATCTGAAATAATAACCGTACTGATAATAAGATTTTTGATTTCAATATAACGGGCGCATTCGTTTAGTCCGTCACCGACAAAATTTTCGTGTCCTAAGATATCCTCGAAGCGATGTACTTTTCCTGTGTGAACCGCAACACGAATCCCGCGGAAATAAGGGTATTCTTTTGCGATTAAATCGGAAAAATGGATAAATGAAAGCCCTAAAATAGGACCGAATCCTTTTAGATTTGGATGCAATATACAATAAAACCCATCTCCGGTCGGGATAATTCCCTGCAGCATTTTTTCCATGGGGATACCGGAACTTTTGACCATCTTTTGGATCATTTTTTTATAGGTCAGTGAGAGATAGGAGATGATTTCAAGCTGCTCATTCATCGATAGACGCGAAAAGTCAATAATATCGATCAATACAATATCGGTATCAATTGCTCTTTGGTTCATTATTGCATTCCTATCACTTATATATCTTATTGTAGTCTAAATTAGCTGAGATTGCTCAAAACTTAACGACATCGTTTCCAAGAACAGTATGGAAATGTGTTACCATTTCCGAAAATTTAAGGCAGGCAATTCTTATGCAAAAACGAACAAAAATAGTAGCAACTGTTGGTCCGGCATCGGATAAGGTTGAAATACTGACTGCACTTATCAAAGCCGGAGTCAATGTATTCCGACTTAATTTTTCACATGGAACGCATGAATATCATTCACAAGTTTTATCCAATATCCGTCAGGCTATGCGTGATACAGGATTGCTGGTCGGAGTATTACAAGATATCTCAGGTCCGAAAATACGTATCGGAGAGCTTAAAGAAGACTTTTATCTCGAAAGCGGAGATCGTCTCGATTTTTATTTTGAAACATGTGTTGGACTAAAGGTGGAAGAAAAACACTATAAGCTTTCAATCAATAAAAAAGATATTTTACAGAAGTTGAATATCGGGGAAATAATGTATTTATACGACGGTACTATTCGAGCCCGTATCGATGAAATTTGTGATCTTTATGTCCGGGCGACAGTCGAAAACAAAGGAAAGCTCTCGTCAAACAAAGGGGTCAATTTTCCTAATACCCGTTTGGGTATCGATATTTTGACCGAAAAAGATAAAACGGATATAGAGTGGGGTGTGGCGAATAAGGTCGATTTTATGGCGATATCCTTTGTTCAAAATGCTCAGGATATGATCAATGCACGTGAAGTGGTTCGCTCCTATGGCGGAGAGGTACAGTTGTTTGCGAAGATAGAAAAATTTGATGCAGTTGAAAATATTGATGAAATTTTACGTAGTTCGGACGGGATAATGGTGGCCAGAGGGGATTTGGGAATTGAAGTCCCGTATTACCGGGTACCGACCATTCAAAAGATGCTAATCGATAAAGCAAATGAACATTCCAAACCGGTTATTACCGCAACACAGATGTTGCTGTCGATGACGGAAAAAGAGTCTGCAACCCGTGCCGAAATTAGTGACGTAGCGAATGCGGTGCTTGACGGTACGGATGCCGTAATGCTCTCTGAAGAGAGTTCGGTCGGACATAACCCGGTTTTGGTCGTTGAGACAATGGTAAATACGATTCAGGCTATTGAGGAGATTTATCCTTTCGGCAAGTTTGATTTCGGATATGACGATCAGATGGATGTGGTCAATGAATCCGCAGTGCGTTTAGGCGACTCACTCGATGCGGAGGGGATCATTGCAATGACAACCTCGGGTGCGTCTGCAAAAAAACTCTCCCGGTACCGTCCAAAAATGACGATATATGCTGCAATGCATGAAGAACGTGTGGCTCGACTTCTGACAATAGTTTGGGGGGTAGTTCCTGCCTATATAACTAAAAAAGGGCGTTTGGAAGAGATGTTGAGTGATATTATCCACAGCGGGCTTTCTCGCAATATCCTGAACAAAAAGAACACTTATGTCTTTACGGCGGGATATCCGATCGGAACACCGGGTACTACGAATGTGATCCGAATTTTACGTGAAAACGAGCTCACATTTTTCGGAGAAACGAAACCGCAGCCGAGCAAAGGGAAAAAAAGCGAGGAAAATTCGATTCCTACCTTGTTCTAAAAAAATGGACTGAAAATTGCTTTAAGTGTCGATGAGGGGCCTAAATGTTTGTTTCGTCACACACAAGCCCCTCCAAACTCGATCCTTTACGCTACAATTTCATCCATGAAAACCGATACCCTATTTACGAAACCTATTTCAAAACAATTTGAATTTGATGCAGATGTTGCTGCCGTCTTTGATGATATGCTTGTACGCTCAGTCCCGTTTTACAAAGAATCACAAGCGCTAACACGCAGATTTACCTTAAATGCTCTTGCAGAGGGGGGAATCGTGTATGACTTAGGATGTTCTACGGCCTCTTTGCTCCTAGAGATAGAGCGCGCTGCAGGGAAAAACAGCGGTGTTCGTTTAATCGGTATCGATAATTCACCTGCCATGATTACCCATGCCCACAAAAAATTAGAGGCATACGGCTCTTCCATCGAACTCTACGAAGGCGATATCCTCCAATTTCCGTATGAAAAAGCACAAGTTATTATCAGTAACTATACCCTTCAGTTTATCCGCCCGATGGTGCGTGATACATTGGTGCGGACGATTGCCGAAACATTGAATGAAGGCGGGTCATTTATTTTTAGCGAAAAAGTGGTGAGTGAAGATCCGAAACTGAATAAAGAACTGATCGATTGCTATTATGAGTTTAAAAAAGTGCAGGGTTACAGTGAATACGAGATTGTCCAAAAACGTGAAGCTCTCGAAAACGTCTTAATCCCGTATACCATGAATGAAAATATCCAAATGGCTAAAAATAATGGATTCAAAACGTGTGAAGTCCTTTTCAGATGGGCTAATTTTGCAACGTTTATAGCGATTAAATAACGCCCTTACCTAACGCTTCCTCTTTCAGGATTCTGTGCGGGCTGAAGCACCTCTTTCATATCTTTATAATCGATTAGATTTTTGTCACATTGCTTGTGGTAATACCCTTGGGCATCATAATACTCTTCACAGTCGTTGTAATAGCGCATACTGACTCCGCGATCATTAAAACAGCCCGAAACTAATACAGGTAGCAGAATTAAAAAGTAGTGTTTTTTCATGGGGTTATTGTATCTCATCTGGGTTTAAAGCTGTCGGTGCTTTTACAAAACTCTCTCAAAAAACACTCACTGTCGCATTTAGGATTTTTTGCGGTACAGATATATCGTCCGAACAATACAAGACCCTGGTGGAGTTGATGGAGGTTGGTCTTGAACTTTTTGACCAAAGTTTCTTCCGTCGAGATAGCAGTGAAATCATCACTTAACCCTAATCGGTGACTGACACGAAAGACATGAGTGTCAACCGCCATCAAGTTGGCTTGCGTGTATTCGATAAGGACAACATGTGCGGTCTTTTGACCTACTCCGGCTAACGTCACCAACTCTTTCTCATCGAGCGGAATTTCTCCTCCGTAAACGTCAACAACCCTTTTCGCCATTGCGATGAGATTAATCGCTTTGTTATTAAAAAACGAGCAGCTTTGAATGATTTTTTTTACGTCTTCAATATCGGCATTTGCCAGATCTCTTGGGGTTGGATATGCTTCAAATAATGCCGGAGTGATGAGGTTGACCCGTTTGTCGGTACATTGAGCGGATAGAGCCACGGCAATGACTAACTCATACGCGTTTGCGTAGCTTAGTTCCGTTACCGCATCGGAATATCGTTCCAAGAGAGCCGCTTTAATAGCTTCTATCTCTTTTCTGGTCGCTTTTTTCATTCAGACTGCCCATAATTTTTATGCGTATTGTATCACGACCCGAAAAAAAAACATGAGTATGAAGATTTTGTGTTACAATAACTAATTTCCATGCAAATTAATTCAGGGGACAACTTTGGGGTTACTACAATTCATTAAAAAACTTTTTACGAAAGACGAGCATCGTTTTGCAGAGGTAGGTGATCAAAGTATCAATAAAGAGCTTTTTTACAGGGTTTTGGACACGGATACCGCCGCATTGCTTTTCTTTACAAAAGAGAACGGATGGATCGGAGCAAATAAAGCTTTTTTTGATTTGGTACCCCTCCAAACGATCGAACAATTACGTAACAATCATGAGAGTATCCGTGAGCTTTTTGATCATGAAGATGAAGAGGTATTTACCGAATTTGATAAAAGCTGGCTGGACTATCTACGAACCCATTTTCCGAAAGGGTATGGGCTTACTATTCGAGATCCTTCGGGAAAAATGCACACAATGTCGGCAACATCCACATTAATCCAAGAAAGCGGAACGGATCTTTATCTGTTGCGGCTGGAAGATCAGAGTGCCCTTGTGGATCTGAAGGCTGAAATAGTCAAAGTTGAACAGCTCAAAACGAAGTTTCTAGCCAATATCGGACATGAATTCCGTACTCCGATGAACGGTATCTTAGGGTTTATCGAACTTTTGTCTAAAACATCTCCGAGCGATACACAACTGGAATATATCCATTCGGTACAGGGTTCAGCGCGCAGTCTGATGTCAAATATCGAAAATCTGCTTGATTTGGCCCAAATGCAAAACGGCCGTTTGAACGTCAGCAAAAGTGAATTTAATATTGTTGCCGAGATGGAAGAACTCGCTCGAGGAGCTGTTTCGATGGCAGGGGATAAAGGAGTCAATGTTTCATTTTTTATTGACCCGAAACTTCCGACCTACACAAGCGGCGATATCCGTAAAATTAAACAAGTCATCAATAACCTTTACAATAACGCATTGAAATTTACTCCGCAGGGTGGACGTATTACGGTTGAGGTAAAGCTTCTCAAACGCAATACGACGGGAACGTGCAATATCGGTTTTATGGTCAAAGATACGGGAAAAGGGATCAGTAAGTCCGATCTGAGTTATATTACCCGTCCGTTTGTTTCGGGCGATCATGCCGATAGCCGTTTGGGTGTCGGTTTGAGTCTGTCTCATGGTCTTATTTCCCTGATGGGGGGTGAACTCAAAATCACCAGTGATGAAGGGCGCGGCTCATCGTTTAGCTTTGCATTGACCTTGGACGGATCTTCCGATCATGCGATGCAAATGATCAACGCCCATAGTGTCAAAGTAGTCCTTGTTGATGATAAACGCCTCGATGACGCCAACCATCTAACCAACTATTTACGCAGTTTCGGAGTTAGTGTCACGAAAACACAAATGGTAGATGAATCCATTTTTTCGGATGTAGAAGTGGTTTATATTATTGCTTCACAGGAAAAAAGCGACTGGACGATGCCGCTTGCACGGATGCAACGGACATGTAAAACGGTCTTGTTGCTGGAAGAACATGAACGGCTTCAGGCAAAAATGCTTCATCTGATTGATACGTCTCTTTCCAAACCGCTATTGCCGACCACATTATTGGAGCATTTAGTGGATGTGTTAGGTCTTCAGAAAGAGACTCCGGCTGTTGCCCCACAAATTCAGCAGGGGGTGAGTGCACTGGTCGTTGAGGACAATTTAATCAATCAGCGTTTGATTAAATTGCTGCTTAAAGAGTATGGGATCGCTGTAACAGCTGTCTCGAATGGAGATGAAGCGGTAGAGAGTTGTCAAGAACATAGGTTTGATATCGTCTTTATGGATATTGATATGCCGATCAAAGACGGTATTTTGGCTACCCAAGAGATCAAGGCCGCAGAAGGGCCGACGCGCGTTGGACGAATGCCAATTATCGCATTAACCGCACTGGCTATGGAAGGAGATCGCGAGTATATTTTAGGACGCGGATTGGATGATTACCTTTCCAAACCGCTTACTCGTGAAAAACTTGAATATATTCTTCACAAATATTTACACGTAAGTGCATAAGGAACGAAGATGATTTACTTAGAAAGCTTCACAAAGGATCACGCTTCTGTAGTAACGTTGCTCACTTCGTGTGCCCAATTACATTCTGATCCGATGATTTATGCGGATATTTCAGGATCATTGATTGGATGCAATGACTTGTTGATGGAATTTTTAGGAACAAAAGCACTTGATGCTATTGCTCCGCTAAATGAGTGGTTTGAACCGCAGGGGGTCAATCTCACTTTTCTTCTCTCACAATCCGGGAACTATCGGGGTAAAATCAATGCTGGTGGAGTGACGTACGATGTTTCAGTAAAATCAGAAACGATTGTGCTGGATAACTTTCCGATGGTTGGTGTTGTTTTCCGAGATACCTCGATTATTGAGAGAGCACGTGCTGCAGAACGTTATTTTGAAGATTTCAAAAAGAAATTCCTGACCAATATTTCTCATGAATTCCGAACACCGATGAATGCTATTATCGGTTTCAGCGACCTGCTCAAAAGCTCGCCTCTAAGTTCATGGCAGCTGGAATACGTTCAGATGACGAGCCGAAGTGCTCTGTCCATGATGCGAAATATTGAAAATCTTTTAGAACTAATGCAGGTCGAAAGTGGAAGCGTTCATACCAACTTGGCGCTCTTTAACCCGCTTGAAGTCTATGAAAGTTTTTCTCAGCAGTTTGGAGATATTGCTCTTTCCAAAGAAATTGATTTGATGTTTCTGATCGATCCGCATTTGCCTAAAACAATGATCGGTGACCAGGATAAAATACTTGCAGTTATGCGTAATCTAGTCCAAAACGGTATTAAATTTACTGAAAACGGCGGGCGTGTACTTGTCGAAATATTGATCGTAAAAGAAGAAAGCAATTTTATCGAGGTGGAATATGCCGTAAGTGATACGGGCGTCGGTATTGAAAATGAAAAAATTAAAACACTCTTGCGTCCGTTCGCTTCTGCCTGGGATAATCAACGCAAAGGCAAAGACGGTCTCGGAATCGGGCTTAGTCTAAGCCATAAATACGTGGATATGATGGACTCCCATCTGATGCTTGCTTCGGAAGAAGGGAAAGGTTCCCGCTTCTCATTCCGTGTTACGCATCAAATGAATGAAGAGGGGACCTTTGACTTTATCGAAGGGACCCGTGCGGCTATCTATACCCAAGATATTCAACTTTCAGCACAAGGAGCTCTATTATACAAATATTTGGAGCTTTTCAGTGTGCAGCCGAAAGGGATTCACGATTTAGTCAATACAGAGTTGCATGAGAGTGACGTCTTGTTTTTAGACATACCGCATATCTCAAAATCTCAGATTGATGCAATTAAATTAGCATATCCGAACTTGCGCATTGTTCCGATTATGAAACTTGATTATGGTGAGAAAGCCGATGCGTTGATAGATTCGGTTGAATCAATTGTAACGTTACCGATACTCCCTAGTTCTCTCCATAAAACATTGGCGGTCATCTGGAATGCAATGCCGAAAGAGTATATTTCGCATAGCTTTGAGGCACAAAGTATTCCTCAAGCGGAGAACATCAAAATATTGGTGGCGGAAGATAATCTTATCAATCTTAAACTGCTTGAAACTATCTTATTACAAGAGCACTTCCGCGTCGTAGCAGTTGAAAATGGACAAAAAGCCGTAGATGTTTATCTCAAAGAACGTTTTGATTTAGTTTTGATGGACATCGATATGCCGGTTATGGACGGTTTGATGGCAAATCGTCTGATTAAAGAGATCGATAAACGTGATTCTCGAGGATTTGTACCGGTCATTGCGCTTACCGCTCATGCATTAATCGGAGACAGAGAACGAATCATTGCAGCTGGATTGGATGCCCATTTGGCTAAACCGATTGATAAACATTTCCTATTACAGACTATAGACCGCTATTTAAAAATTGCACAGCAGAAACGCAGTACTACTATTATTTAATTTTGGTTGTTTATTGCGTACTATACTCACAAATGTATTATAATGCCGAAATCAAAAACCCCTTCTACAGGGGAACAACACAAGGATAACAATGAAGCGATATTACAGCGCTTGGATTTTGGGTTTATTGTTGAGTGGAGCGAGTGCATCTGCAGCCGTATTGGCGACCGTCAACGGCGATGAGATTACATCGGATGAAGTGAATAAAGTATTGCTAGAGGGGACACAGGGTCGATTCGATTCTCTTCCGGCGGATAAACAAAACGAATTGCGCCAACGGATCATCGAAGGGATGATAGCCCAGGAGCTGGTATACGACGATGCTCAAAAAACAGGAGTACTGGATACCAAAGAGTACAAACAAGAATTAGAGAACCTGGTCAACCGACTAAAAGTACAACTGGCGGCAAAAGTATGGGAACAACAACAATTCGAATCGATTAAAATCGATGCGAAAGAAGTTAAAGCCTATTTCGATGCAAACCCGGATGAGTTCGTGGATAAAGAGAAGATCCACGCACGCCATATCTTGGTAAAAACAGAAGCGGAAGCCAACGCGATTATCAAAAGTATGAAAGGGCTCAGCGGAGATCGATTGAGAAATGAGTTTATCGCACAGGCGAAATCGAAATCAACAGGACCGAGCGCGGCAAAAGGGGGAGACCTCGGATACTTCCCCCGCGGACAAATGGTACCGTCGTTTAACGATGCCGCATTCGCAATGAAAGAGGGAACGATATCCTCTACTCCGGTTCAAAGCCAATTCGGATATCACGTTATCTATGTCGAAGACAGAAAAGCGGCTAAAAAACTTGGATTTGATGATGTTAAAAACTTTATCGAGCAGCGTTTGAAAATGGATAAATTTAAAGCCTATATGGATAAAAAAATGGCTGACTTACGCGCAAAAGCGAAAATCACTTACTCTAAATAAATAATCAGATATAAATACCGAGGGGAATTCACCCTTTGGTTTGTTTGCCTCTTTCGAGGCAATACTGCTTAGTTTCTATTAATAGCGTTCAAATCTTCAAATGCTACTTTCACACGATTAATTAACGTTTTTTGTCCGTCTCGCAACCATTTTCTCGGGTCATAATATTTTTTATTCGGTTTTTCTTCCCCTTCAGGATTTCCGATTTGTCCTTGGAGATAATCTTTGTATTTCTCATAATAATCTTTTACCCCTTCCCATGTCGCCCATTGGGTGTCGGTATCGATGTTCATTTTGATAACGCCGTAGCTGATCGCTTCACGGATCTCTTCGTGGGTAGACCCTGAACCGCCGTGGAATACGAAGTTTACCGGTTTATCGGATGCGGTAGCGAATTTTTCTCTGATGTATTTTTGGGAGTTGTTGAGGATGATCGGAGTGAGGACGACGTTACCCGGTTTGTAAACACCGTGGACGTTTCCGAATGAAGCGGCAATGGTGAATCGGTTGCTCACTGCGCTGAGTCGCTCATATGCATATGCAACATCTTCAGGCTGAGTGTAGAGTAGGGCATTATCGATATTACTATTATCGACACCGTCTTCTTCTCCACCGGTAACACCGAGTTCGATCTCCAAAGTCATACCGATTTTAGACATACGTTTCATGTATTCTACACACGTTGCCACGTTTTGTTCCAAGCTCTCTTCGGAGAGATCGAGCATATGTGAACTGAAGAGGGGTTTACCGTATTGTTCAAAATGCTTTTCACCTGCATCGAGAAGGGCATCGATCCATGGAAGAAGATGACGAGCGGCATGGTCGGTATGCAAAATTACGGGAATACCGTAGGCTTCAGCCATCATGTGAACGTGTCTTGCTCCGGCGATTGCTCCGACGATAGCCGCTTTTTCATCCTCATTGCTGAGCCCTTTTCCTGCGTAGTAACTTGCTCCGCCGTTGGAGAATTGGATAATGACCGGTGAGTTAACCAGTTTAGCCGCTTCGAGGACACCGTTGATCGAATCAGTATTGACTACATTGACCGCTGGGAGTGCAAATCCCTCTTCTTTTGCAATTTCAAATAGTTTTTGAACATCATCACCGAACAGTACACCAGGTTTCATTACTTCTAAAATACCTTTGGACATTCTTTACCCCACAGTTAAAATTGACGATATTATACTCTTAGAGCAATAATGATAGAATTAAAAAAAAATGGAGTTGGTTTTGGTACGTGTCGCAATGTTGCTTTTTCTCGTTTTTTTGACGCTTCACGCCGAACCTGCGCCTGTTGTCTATAATACTTTGGCTGAGCCTCTGCAAAAAAGTACCGTCTCGATTGAAAAACTGAGTCAACAACCTATTATGGAGCCCAACAAAAATATTTTGCGCAATTTTTTGGACAGTGTTGAAGCGACATTGGTTGTCGGCAATGAGCTCTCCGGTGCAAAACAGATTGATAATGAGGTATTGAGTGCTTATTTGAAAGATTTACGGACGCTATCGCGCACCAAAGAATCGATTGACGCGCTGTACCGCAAATCCTTGAATACCGCAATAACGCAGTCAGACAAAAAGAGTTTTGAAGATTTGATTTCCGTTCCGATGGATCCGCTCCACAATCCTCGTATCCGTGCCGAAGTTATTGCCTTCTATCAAAAGAATTATCCCCATCATTCGATTAAAAGCATTGAAGCTTTAAGTGCCGAGCAGGAGTTGGAACAAAAAAGTATTCAATTTGCCCTTGAACAAGAACAAGCCTACGAAGAACATTTACGGATTTTAAAACGCTCTGAAGTATCAGGAGTGAAAAAAATTGCGAGAATCGGCTCCCGGAACAGCGTTATTTTAAGTGCGGATCAAAATAAAGCAGGAAATTTTGAATTTGAAGCCGAAAATTTAAATCCGTATACGGTAACACTGCACATCGATTTTGAAACGTTAACTAATTTAAAGGCATCCGGCAGATTGCCTCTTTTTGTCGAAATTCCGGGTAGAAGTAAAAAAAAGGTTTTGGAACTTTCCCGTATTTCTGCTTCTGAAGGCGTTGATTACCGTTCTTCTTATGGTTGGGTCCGGGGATCGGCTTTTGCGGTGCATCAAGATGATTATCTTTATAAATTGCCTTTTATAAAAGGTTCTGAAGTCGTTGTCTCTCAAGGGTATAACGGTGAAACATCCCATAAAGGGCTTTCTGCTTATGCGGTTGACTTTCCCGTGCCGGTAGGAACCCCGGTATATGCGGCACGTGAGGGGATTGTTGTTGGAGCGGAAGGAAGTAATAACTTTGGCGGTGCAAGTCCTGAATATCGTCAATATGCCAATTATGTCATTATCGAGCACAGCGACGGAACGATGGGGAATTATTACCATCTGAAACAAGGGGGAGTCGCTGTTTCAATCGGTCAAAAAGTTTCCAAAGGAGATTTGATCGGCTATTCCGGAAATACCGGATATACGAGCGGTCCGCACCTTCATTTCAGTGTCAGCAAAGTAGATCCGTTATCGATGCGCCGACCTATGAATTTGCCGATAAAAATGCAAACGGCACAAGGAATTGTAACTTTACCGCAAAAAGGCGACCGATATACGGTACAATAATCCTAACATTTTTTAATATGGGGTCTTCCGATGTTCAATACCGTAAAATCGAAAATCATTTTTTCCACGCTTCTTTTCAGCTTTATGGGGCTAGGGGCGATATATTGGTATTTGACGACAACGTTTCACGATTTTTCAAATGATACGGCGAAACGCTCGCTTACGATGTTAAGCCAATCGATTTTTCAGACACTGACTCAGAGTATGCTGGCGGGTGATCCCAATGTCGTTATGGAAACGATCAGCAAAGCCCAAAAAATTGAGGGGATTGAAACACTCAAAGTAGAAAAATCCCAAGCGGTAATCGATCTTCTTGCCCCTAACGAAAAATTCACGGAAGAACCGCTTATTCGGGAAATTTTTAAAACGAAAGAGGCTCAAGTAATCGAACATACGAACGGGTCCCATACGATACGGCTTTTACAGCCTCTTGTCGCAGAAGAACGATGTCTTGCCTGTCATACAAATGCGCAAGTCGGCGATGTAATGGGTGTTATGGATTTGGTCATTTCACTTGAAAAAAATGATATTGAAATCGGCAAAACTCAAACAGTTCTATTGATTGCACTTAGCGTTGTTGTTATTATTTTTGTTTCGGTCTTAAATCTTTTCTTCGGGAAAGAGGTTCTGATGCCGTTGGAAGGACTGCGCAATCGTATCGGTGCATTGGTAAGCGGAGATAAAGATTTAACCAAACGTCTTGAAGTCACCAAAAAAGATGAGTTTTCTCAAGCAGCTCTGGCCGTGAATAATTTTGTCTCTATGATTCAAGAAACGGTCAATGAAGTTAAAGATCTCGGAAAACAAAATGCGATTATCGCTACAACGATCACCAATGCAACACGTACGATTTCCGGCGGCGTCGAACAAGAACGACTCATTGTTGAGGCTACAACCCAGAAAAGCCATTCCATCAAAGAGATTCTTTCGGCTGCCATTACGGTGTCGGAACAGACCCAACGTAATGTGGCAAACGCCAATGGTGAGCTTGTGACTGCAAAAGATGCCCTTTCTCGTTTGGTTCAGGAGGTAGACGGATACATTGAAATCGAACATGAGATGTCATCTCAGCTTGTTTCGTTGCGTCAGGACGCCGATCAGGTTAAAAATGTTTTAGGGGTTATTAAAGATATAGCGGATCAAACGAATCTTTTGGCACTTAATGCGGCTATCGAAGCAGCACGGGCGGGTGAGCACGGACGCGGATTTGCTGTTGTAGCCGATGAAGTACGAAAACTGGCGGAGCGGACTCAAAAAAGTTTGACAGAGATAGAAATCAGTGTCAGTACAATCGTTCAGGCTATTAACGATGTAAGCGACAAAATGGGGGATAATGCCAGAAATATGAATGAGTTGACTGTGATCTCCAATGAAGTAGAAGAAAAAATTTCTGCCACTTCTTTGGAAATGGAGCGTTCCGTTTCCGTGGCTGAACGTTCTCATCAGGATTCGGTTGAAGTGGTCGGTCATATCGAATGGATTATAGATAAAATCTCTCAGATCAATGATGTTTCCGAATCAAATCGTCACAGTGTCGAGAGAATTGAGAATGATTCAAAACAATTATTGAATGTAGCCAATTCGTTATCAGAACGTATTAACGAGTTTAAGAGCTGAAAATACAGAGCCAGAGAGCATTCTCTGAGGTTGATAGGACTCTGTGAAGAGTATGCTTCGGGAGAAAGAGGTAATCGCCCGAAATCATCTCCCGCGTTTGAGTGCCAATCTCCAACTTAGCTTCCCCTTCGAGAAGCAAAACCCATTCGTCCTGGTCTTGATCATAGAGTTCTCCGGGAGTTTTCAGATTTGAACGGATGGACTCAATTTTGAGTGTTTCATTATGAAAAAGTGTCGAAAATATTTCATTGTTTTCAGTGGGATTTGGCATTTTATACAGGTTGTCAATATGGGTCAAGAAGCACTCCTAAGTTAACGCATGATATGATTGCGTCATTATAAACCAACAGTAGAGAATTTATGAAAAACATCGTTTTAATCGGTTTTATGGGAGTTGGAAAAGGTTCTGTCGCACGTGAAATCGTGAAACTGTCCAGTCTGGTTGCATTAGATACCGATGATATCATCGAGAGTATGGAAAATCGGCGTATAAAGAAAATCTTTGCAGAAGAGGGTGAAGAATATTTTCGTGAATTGGAAAGAAAAGTGGCCCTTTGGCTTCAAAAAGAGGTAAAAGGGACATTGATTTCGACCGGAGGGGGCTTTTTTAAAGTCCCTAATCTAAAAAAAATCGGGACGATCGTCTATTTATCTGCCCCTTTTGATACGATTCACAATCGCATCCTGGCACACCCGGATGCTGCAAAAAAACTTCGCAAGAGACCGCTGTTTCAAGACATAGAAAAAGCCAAAAAACTCTATGAGGAACGCTCAGCTCTTTACAAAAAAGTTGCCGATATTATTATCGATGTCAGTGATAAAGAGCTTAGTGAAATTGCTAAAGAGATTTTAAAAAAGGTGAAATAAGATGAAAAAGCTAGTGTTAATACTTTTGCTTTCGGTATTGTCGTTGTTTGGTGGAAGTATCAAATGGGAAAAAGATTACAGTTCGGCGATTGCCAAAGCAAAATCGATGAATAAACCTTTGATGTTCATTGTTTCTAATCACCATTGCCATTATTGTGTCCAATATGAAAGTACGACAATGAAAGATCCAAGAGTAGTTCAAAAATTGAATAGCGATTTTATCAGTTCAATTGCATATATCGATGAAAATCCGATTTTCCCGCATCAGTTGGAAGTGCCGGGAACACCGGGAACATGGTTCCTCAAGCCGAATGGCGAGCCGATGTTTGAACCGATAATGGGAGCAGCAGATGCCGAGAGTTTTTTAAAAGCTCTGGATATTGTAAAAGAAGAGTTTAAAAAAAGTACGACGAAAAAGTAAAAAAGGATAATTATGACACTTATTCATACCGGTGATGCCAATTTCAAAACCGTATTCAGTGAACTTCTCGGCCGCGGCAAGATGGATATGGAACATGTATCCTCGATTGTCAAGACGTTGATTGACGAAATCCGTAGTGAAGATGATAATGCACTGATCCGTCATATTGAGAAATTTGACCGCTGGAATCCTTCTTGCGGCGATGATTTGCGTATTAATCCTTCAGATATGAAACGAGCGTACGAGGCATTAGACCCGACACTTAAATCTTCATTGCATTTGGCGTATGATCGTATTCGATCATACCATGAAAAACAGCTTCCTAAAAGTTGGTTTGATACGGAAGCCAATGGGACCATTCTTGGGCAAAAAGTGACTCCGGTTGACCGTGCAGGTCTTTATATCCCCGGAGGAAAAGCAGCATATCCAAGCTCATTGTTGATGAATGTCATCCCGGCTCAAGTGGCGGGCGTTGAACATATTGTAGTTACCACTCCGACTCCGGATAATGAGCCCAATGCGCTTTTATTGGCAGCATGTCATTTATGCGGTGTTACGGAAGTGTTTAAAGTCGGTGGTGCGAGTGCGATTGCCGCAATGGCATACGGTACAGCAACGATTCCGAAAGTCGATGTGATTACGGGACCCGGAAATATCTTTGTCGCAACAGCCAAAAAAATGGTGTTCGGGGAAGTAAATATCGATATGATCGCAGGGCCGAGTGAAATAGGTGTGTTGGCGGATGATTCGGCAAACCCCTCTCATATCGCGATTGATCTGCTCTCTCAGGCAGAGCATGATGAGATGGCAAGTTCCATTTTGATCACGCCGTCACAAAAATTCGCGGATGCGTGTGCCGTAGAGATTGAAATATGGTTGAAAAAACTTCCTCGTGAAGTGATCGCCCGTAAATCGATTAAAGAGCGCGCTGCAATCATTGTGACGGAAACCATGGAAGAAGCGGTCAATCTTATGAACGAGATCGCACCAGAGCATTTAGAGGTAGCAACCGACAATCCTTTTGCATTGCTCCCTTCTATCAAGCATGCCGGAGCGATCTTTTTAGGTCATTATACTCCCGAGGCAATCGGGGATTACGTTGCAGGTCCGAATCATACCCTGCCGACCGGCGGAACGGCACGGTTTTATTCACCGCTCGGGGTAGAAAATTTTATGAAAAAATCTTCTATTATTTCTTTTTCCCGGCAAGCGATCAATGAAATCGGTGAAGCATGTGCTTTGATTGCCAATACGGAAGGTTTAGGTGCACATGAAGCATCTGTACGATGCCGTTTAGATAACTAAAATCAATAAAACTTTACATCTTATTCAATAAAATTTTCCCATCTCCGGGAAAACCTCCAAATGGTTACAAATATCAAAAAGTTATAGCAAAACAGTGTTCTATTTTAGTTTCAGTTAAAGCTAATTAGGTTACTATCAACGCAGCAGTAATGCCGTCAAATGCCTGTAATCATGGTATCGAATAAAGATTATTCATATCGCTTATGTATGAAAATTAAGTAACGTGAGATAGGAATCAAGGAGAATATATGCAGTTAGGTTTCTTGGTAGACCTTCACCTTTGCATGGGGTGTAAGGGCTGTGAGATTGCGTGTAAAGTGGAAAACGAAGTTCCGCTTAGTACATGGCGTCTTCGTGTAAAATATATCGATGTGGGAACTTTCCCTGAAACGAAGCGAACATTTACTCCGCTTCGTTGTAATCACTGTGCCAATGCACCGTGTGAACGTATTTGTCCGGTAAGTGCATTGCACTATATCGAAAACGGAATTGTTAATATTGACAAAGAACGTTGTATTGGATGTGCAGGATGTGTTATGGCATGTCCGTACGGTGCGATCTATATTGATCCTCAAACACAAACGGCAGATAAATGTACCTACTGTGCGCATCGTATTGCAAGTGCAATGATGCCATCATGTGTCGTAGCATGTCCGGTAGAGGCAAATATTTTCGGTGATTTGGATGATCCGACCTCCAACATCAGTAAATATATTCAACAGCACCAAGGTGACGTACAAGTTCGTAAACCTGAAAAAGGGACTGATCCACACCACTTCTATGTCGGCGGCGGCAACGTTCAACTCAATCCGTTGGCATCATTCCGCGGCGAAGGTCATAACCTATTTAACAAGTTGACCCATCTTCCTCTAGGAGGGCACCACTAATGGTACACGAAACACTTGCGGCAACCAATGCGATCGTAGTTCTTGACGTTCCATTACCGGCTATTTTTTGGGGCTGGATTATTACGATGAATATGTGGGCGAAAAGTATCGGTACCGGTATTATTTTCCTCGCATTTTTCTTGTTGAAAAAATATCCGGAGCAAACCGGTTTTATCCGTTTTCCGGCTGTAGCAATTTCGATTGTATTTATCCATGTCTTCTTATTCTTTACGGTCATTGATTTACATCAAATGTTCCGTTTCTGGCATATTTTTGCCCATCCTCATTTGACATCGGCAATTACGATCGGTGCGTGGATGGCGACAGGGTTTGTCGGACTTCTCTTTGCAATGGCGTATGCGATCTATCTTAAAAAAGATGAAGCAATGTACGATAAATTGCTCGGGTGGACAGTATTGCTGGCAATTCCGGTTACATTGTATACCGCAGCTTTGATGGCAGAATCAACAGCACGCGAATTGTGGCAAATGCCAACTGAATCGGCACAAATGATGTTGGCGGCATTTTTGGCAGGTTCTGCAACAATGATTTTGCTTGGCGGAAACAAATTTTCAGATGCAATCAAAAAAGATCTCGCCATTATTTTAGGTTTAAGTGCATTCGCTGCCTTTGTCCTTTATATGTCTGAGTATATTTTCGGTGGTATGAAAGCCGAAGAGGTTGCTGCAACCTTGGCTTTTGTCAAAGGCGGTGAATACACTGCAATGTTCTGGATCGGCCAAGTAATGGCATTCTTGGCTCCGATGGCATTAGTATGCTTGAGCTTGAAAAACAAATCGTATTATTTGTTGAAAATCGCTGCCGTATCGGCATTGGTCGGTTTGTGGGTGAGCAAACATGTTTGGCTCGTTATTCCACAATTGTTAAATATGAGCTAAGAGGTAAATTATGATGTATTTAGAAAGCAGAAGAACATTTTTAAAAGGGACCGCTCTCACTGTAGCCGGTGCCGCTATAGCGAAGGGTGTATTTTCAACCGACGCAGTGGCAGAGTCGGTGAAAGCAAGTAAATTTACCAATACACCTGATACCTTGTCATTTTATCCTCCGCTTGATCAGTGGGATAACTTCCAAGAGCTTGACGGTACCGATTGGAAACGCGGTGGTATTAATCGTCATGGTGTACGAAGTGAAGAGAACCCTGACGGTATTTTAGTGCACGATTTCATGCTTATTCCGACTGCATGTTCAAACTGTGAAGCATCATGCGGTTTGACTGCATGGGTTGATAAAAAAACATTGACGGTACGAAAATATATGGGAAATCCGCTCCATGCGGGGTCACGCGGACGCAACTGTGCAAAAGGGTATGCCGCACAATCGCAAATGTATGATCCGGATCGTATTCCGTTCCCACTCAAACGTGCTCCGGGTTCAAAACGGGGTGAAGGAAAATGGATTCGTACGACGTGGGACGAAGCGATGACCACGATCGGTAAAAAAATGGGTGATACGATCCGAAAAGGAGATGAACTTTCTCGCAAATCGGTTATGTATCATATCGGACGACCGAATGAGAATGGATTTGTTCCTAAAGTTTGGGAGACGTTGGGTCTGGATTCATACAATTCTCATACCAATATCTGTTCGGCTAACGGACGTACACCGTCAATTCATTTTGTAAATGATGACCGTACCAGCCCAGACTGGGCAAATGCGAAATTGATTTTCTTGAATTCATCGCATGCTGCAGATGCTGGCCACTATTTTCAGCAAGCTGCCGGAATGATTGCTGATGCTCGTAAAAAAGGTGCGAAAATGGTCGTTATGGACCCGCGCCTTTCAAACTCTGCAGGGATCGCCGATCTTTGGTTGGCTCCATGGCCGGGAACAGAGTCGGCGATTTATCTTTATTTGGCAAATCGTATTTTGCATGAAAATAAAGTTAATAAAGCATTTGTAAAACGATGGTTCAACTGGGAAACATTGATGAACGATAGCGAATATCTCAATTATATGGTTGAGAAAACCTATATTTCAAAACTTCCTGCCGGACGTGATTTTGAGAGCTATTTAGAGCTATTAAAAGATATGTATTCTCCGTATACCCTAGAATTTGCGGTCAAAGAGACTCACATACCGGCATATAAGCTTGAAAAACTCTATGAAATGTTTATTTGGGCTGAAGATGCGATTTCTACCTATGTTTGGCGTGCAACAGCAGCCGGTAACCGCGGTGGTTGGATGAATGGTAAATCGGTTTTCTTTGTTACCGGGTTACGCGGTGCTATCGGAAATGTCGGTGGAACGGGTTGGTATCACTGGCATGACATAGCTGTCGGCGGAAAAGGTGGAAGTGCAACGGTTGGTCAAGGAAAATCTGGTAAAGACGTTCCGAAAGTAAAAGCTTGGAATGAATTGACATGGCCTCCTGAATGGCCTTTGTCAACGTATGAGCTTTCATTCTTGCTCCCTCATTTGCTAAGTGACAAAGAGTGGCAGAAAAAATGGAATGATCGCGGGTTGCAAGTGCCGAGCAAACTTGCTGTGTATATGCCTCGTATGTACAATCCGGTTTGGATCAATCCGGATGGATTCCGTTGGCTTGAAGTGTTGAAAAATGAAGAAATTATGGAATTAACCGTTAATCTTTCTCCGGTATGGTCTGAGACTAACTGGTATATGGACTATGTTCTTCCAACTGGACTTGCGGGTGAACGTCACGACCAACATTCTGAAGCAACAATTCCGGCACGATGGACATCTTTCCGTCAACCGGTATTACGTGTAGCTCTCGAAAAGTCGGGGTGGAAACCTAAAAACCCAAATCGTGCGACTCTTGAAGCACACATCAAAGCTGGTCTTGGAGAAGTTTGGGAAGAGAATGAGTTCATGTTTGACTTATGTGTTAACTACATCGATCCGGATGGTAGTTTGAACATTAAACAAATGTGGGAATCAAAACGCAATCCAGGTAAACCGGTCACCATCGCTGAATGGTACGATGCAGCGTTCGGGGATAATTTACCTAAATTGCACGAAACTGTTATGAACGACGAACGCTATGCAAACGATGAATTCCCGGTTTATTCATATATGCGTGATCACGGTACTTGGCTCGAAGAGGATAAAATCTACAATGTCCAAGAACGTGAACTCAAAATCGAAGAGGGAAAAGTTGAATCGTATGAGCATAAATACGATGCAGGTTCGATGAGTGTGGACTCTGCAGGTATCATCAGTGCGGTGGATGACAAAGGCGACTCGAAAAAAATCGGTATTGTAGTAGACGGTAAAAAAGTGCAAGGATTTACGACTCCTACACGTAAACTCGATGTCTATACTCAATGGGTGGCAAAAGATTGGAAATGGCCGGAATATGCTATGGCGATCTATCCTCGTAATGACAAAGAGAAAGAGGAAATGGTTCATATCCTTTCACACGTCAATCATGTCTATATGAAAGAAGAGAACTCTTTTGCGCTCAATACGGTATTCCGTTTACCGTATAACATTCATACGCGTTCTGCAAACTCTAAACATCTAATGGAGATCAGTCAAAACCATGACCCGATCTGGATTTCTACGAAAGATGCCGCACGCCTTGGATTTAAACGCGGAGATGCGATTCGTGTTCGAATCGTAGATACGGTTTCGGGATTGGAAAGCGGACATTTTGTTGCTATGGCAATACCGACAGAGGGTGTTTTACCGGGAACATTGGCATGTTCACATCATGGCGGACGCTGGAAATTGACCAATGCAGTTACCATTCCAAATGGTGTATCTGACGGTAAAGTAGCACCAGGTGTTGCACCAAGAGATCTAACGAATAAAGAATTCTTGGCTGAATCTCCTGTAAATGTCGGTAAAGAAGGTGCTCAAACCAAAATTGATGATTATAGCGGTACAACCGGTATCAACAGTTTCGGGGTTCCAGTCGCAGAAATTCAAATGGACGGCAAAGAGGGCAAACTCAAATACGTTGAGGGAATCAAAGGGTTTAAAGCGGAACGCTTCGCTGAATACAACCGTGACTCTGAAAACGTATGGTGGGACGGACTCTCCGGTTCATGGCAAAATGCGGTAGCGGCTCCGCATCCAGACCCGGTTTCGGGAATGCACTGCTGGCACCAAAAAGTATTGCTTGAACCGGCACAAGCGGGAGATAAAATCGGAGATATTTTTGTCAATTACGACAATAATATGAAAGTGTATCAAGCATGGAGAGATAAACTTACACGCGGTTTGGATTCAAATTCCAAACTTCGCCGTCCGAAACACATTTTCCGCCCGTGGGTTAAACTTGATCCTACCTCGTATGATGTAAACATCAAGAGCTAAATTTTCTGCTTCTCTTTCTAATAAGGACACCTAAAGGGCTTTTCAGCCCTTTAGGCTACAATCCTACAATCACTTTTAAAGGCTTAATCGTTATGGATGAGATCATTGCTCGAAGCAATATTTACGCATTGCTATCTCGAATATTACTCCAAGAACTGGATAATGATATTTTAGAGACACTCAAAAATGACCCGACTGTTTTAGAATTTTTTCCTCATTGGGAATCATGGGAACAGCGAAAAAATCTTCCGAATAAAGAGATATTGGAAGAGTATCTGAATCCGGACTTTACGAATCTATCGATTTTGCATTTAGTACCGTATGAAACATTTTATACCCGAAGTGATCAGATGATTGAAACAGGCGGCGCAAACCCTGTAACGGATATTTACAGTGCATATGACTTTTTAGTTGATTATGAAGTTGCACGTGTCGTATCATCAGACCATATTGGTATCGAGTTTGAATTTATGCATCATTTATGCGAAGCACAGAAAAAAGCTTTGAGTGAAAATGATACTGAAGCAGTACTAGAATTAAAAAAAGAACAACACCGTTTTTTAAATATCCATCTTCTTCGTTGGGCACCGATGTATCTTATTAATATGAAGTATGAAGCTCGTACGCCTCTTTATTACGATGCAGCCGAAACAGCACTGGAATTTATTTTGAGTGATAATGAAACTTTGAGCGCAGAGGTTTAAAAATAGATGGGATTGCTGAGTTTATCACCCGCACGATGTGTTCGCGCACTCAGTATCAATTCGATTTGTACAATATGTGCCGATGTTTGTCCAACCGGTGCGATTGTCCTGAGTGGTCGTTTGCCTTCAATTAACCAATCTACATGTGTCGGGTGTGCAGGGTGTGTTTCATCATGTCCCACAGAAGCTTTGGCACTGGATGATTTCAGTCCAACCGATTTTTTCTTCGATTTTGTGAGTGATACGTCACTGCTTGTATCGTGTCAAAAAAATGTACCATGTCTGGCAGCATTGGGGAGTGAACACTTAATCGCATTGTGCGGTATGAAAAAAGGGCTTAAACTCGATATCGGTCATTGCGGTTCATGTTCGATCGGTGAGTCAATTTTACGTGATCTTAGAGAACGTATAGAGAATGTCAATTATGCTCTTGAAGCGATAGAATCAGAGTATAGTGTGGATCTAGTTGAAGAAGCGTATACTGAGAGTGAAAAATCCGAATCGACACCGGATAGAAGAGATTTTTTTAAAACGTTTCATCTCAAAAAAATTGGTGCGTATAAAGCAAATTTTGAGCGTGAAGTACAGATGAGTACAGATGAGTATATATCACATACCCTAGATAGTACTCACACCCAAGGGTTGCGGACCAAAAAAATTACCGATCGAAGGAAAGTTTTTTTTACAGCTCTTAAACGGCTAGAAAAGCCTTCGGTCTATCATGTAGTGGAAGGGGATCGGATTTCGTTCACCTCCCAAAAACTTTTGGATGAAACGAAATGCACCGCATGCGAAATGTGTTATCGGATTTGCCCTACGGGTGCATTAACTTCTGATATGCGCAATTCGAAAATCGACTTTGACCCATTTTTATGTGTCAAATGCCATTTGTGTCATGACGTATGTGAAAGTGATGCGATAACGGTGTCGCCATCCTATAATCTCAAAGAGTGGTATACACCGACGGTTCAAAATCTGGTTACCTACTTGGTACGGCGATGTAATGAGTGTGACGCAATGTTTAGTTCTGTAGGCGGTGAGAAAATTTGTCGCAGATGCCGTTTGGAAGAGGAAGAAGCTATGGAATTATGGGGGCTGAACAATGATGAACAACGATAATTCGATTACAGTCGAGACCAAACTTTTCGGCTTTATTGCCGAAGAGGCACACAGTAACCGATTCTCATCGATGATGAATAAATTATTCAAAGCCGATGGGATTAACGCAATGGTGATTCCGATGAATATCCGTCCCGATGACGTTGTTTTTACGATTTCTCAAATGAGGCATTCGAAACTAAGCGGCGCTGTGATCGGATCGGAATATCAAGTTGAAGCACTAAGTTTGGTAGATTCAGCATCGGAGTTTGCACAAGAACAGGGTTTAGTTGATTTGATTACGATTGAAAACAATGAACTCTCCGGTGATTTGATCATGCCGAGGGCATTAGAACAGTATGCTGAGCGTGAGGATTTTAAAGACGATATTGCGCTGCGGTCGCTAAGCCGCTATTTTTATGACTTAATACGAGGAGACAAAGAATGAAAGAAAATGATTACAGCGATTTACGAGCCGAATTCGATGAATTTGTGCGGGGTAAATGTGATACGGGTTCATGTGAAACGAGCAGTGAGACCGATCCTGACGAAGAACCGGTTCCGGGATTCGTTGATGAACTCTCCGATAAATTGTTGTCTCCATACCATTGCGGTGCCTATTTATCGCGTTTGGATATTAAACGGGTAGCTGAAGCGATCGATGAATCGATTCCGATCAAAGAGCGTAAAAAAATGATCAAAGCGCTTTTCCGTCATACAACGAAAAAAGCATATTTACGCAGTGCGTTTGATGAATTCAACCGTCATTTCGGGGGACGCGTTTTGATTTATCAAGAGCTCTCGGAAGCGTTTCCTGCATCAAAACCAATATTTGATGAAAATATTTCAAAGATCAAAATGACTCAAAAGATTTTAGATCAAATTATTGAAGATTTTGAAGAGATTGAACCGACAGACGATCCGTTGAATATTTAAGATAAGAGGGTGATCCCTCGATATCTATGAGATAAAATTAGCCGATGAATCCGGATTTGAGGATCATCTGCCAAATAAGGGCTGAAGCAATACCTCCGGCGAATCCTGCGATAATATCATCTCCCATTACACCAAGCCCCCCTTTAGCCTCACGATCGATTCGACCGATAATTGAGGGTTTTTTAATGTCAAAAAGACGAAAAAATAGTAAACTGAGTGCAATTTGAATTGCAATGCCGTTTGTCCAAACTCCTAAGTCTGAAAAAGCAAACATAATTCCCGGTGCGATAGAGAGGGCAAACCACATTCCTACGAGTTCATCGATAACAATGTGCTGAGAATCATGGCTTTGAGTCTCGGCTTCATAGCGATCAATCGTTTTGATGGCGATAAGGGTAATGAGCAGCGTTGCCAAAAAAAGGGTTTGCGGCCCTAGAAATATTAAAATGGCGACTCCAAAAGGTAATGATGCCAATGTTCCCATCGTACCGGGGGCCTTCGGAGAAAGACCGCTGTAGCCGACGGTGATAAAAAACAAGCGAAAATTCACAACAATTCCTTACGTGAGAGAGGTGGTTTGATAAAGTCGCATCAATTCGACGTAAAAATCTTTTTCAGAGTGCTCTTCGAGAAGACCGTTTACCGGCATAATATCGTAATAGAGTTTGGCCAAATTTTTAAATCGGTTGGGATAGAGAGATGCCACGATCATTGAAGATATCTCTTTACGTACCAATACTGCCGGAGGGAGAAGCCCTTGCTGCATCAGCTCCAAAATAGATTCCGCATGATAGGAAATATGGTGATGATGCCCGTGAGGACAGGTTTGGACACTGACAAGCGTTTTGCACTGATTGCAATAAACGTATTCACTGGCGATTCCCACTTCGATATCGATACCTACCAAACGGTCAATAATCGATTTATTGGCATTCTGATCGTAATACATTCCGATACCGGCATGGTTTTGCCCGATCATAAGGCGATCACACCCATAGTTTTTGGCAACGATGGCATCCAGGATCACTTCATTGCTTCCGGCAAAAATATAGCTGCTTTCCAACGGAACGATAACGACGCGGTTGCGCGGAAGAAAATTTTCTACAAAATACTGAAGGGTTTGGTATCGAAGTTCATACTGTAAATTGGCACTGTTGTACGGTTTTAGCAAGAAAATAACAATAAGGTCAGTACGCTCCAAGCTTTGGCGGATGAAACGTTCATGGGCCCGGTGAAGGGGATTTGCAGCCATGAATAAAGCAGTAGTATGTTTGGCAGCAGTTTGTTCTTTTGCTTCTTGAATCATTGCTTGGATCGATTCTACAGGGGTCAGATCAATGGAATATTCACCTGAGATTGCATATTTACCGAGACGTTTATGGGTTGCACTGACACCGGGATGAGTGAGATCTTCAGTTCCGTAGATTTGGCGGAGCCGTTCACGCGGATCGATAGGATAGATTTCATCCACACACAATTCGCCGACCAGAGTATTATCACAGATGAGGTCGAGAATTTCACCTTTTTGTGCCGATGTCAGGACCGTTTCATTGACTTTTCCGCTCGGAGAGAGGATAAGAGGGAAAGGAAAGGTTTTCCCCTGAAACATTCCGCTGGCTAAGACTTCTTTACTCTGTGCTTCATTCATAAGGCGATTGACAGGAGCCAACATCCCTGATTTGAGTAAAATCAGTGCAGAAACAGCCTCTTGATCAATGAAGAGAGATCTATTTTTTCTTGACGATGCCATATTTCTTTCTCTTTTCCCATAAGCTTTTACGTGAAATACCCAGTTTTTTTGAAAGTTCCGTATCTGGGAAGCGGTTTTGGAAGTGGATCATGATGTATTTGACGTACTCTTCGATCGGTAAAATCTCTCCTTGGTCGAAGAGATGATTGTCGCTTTCGATTTCGATAACTCTAAACGGAGGCGAATCGATCGGATCGGTGCTTGCTATTATGCATTTTCGGTTAGCGATAAGCTCATAAAAAGCTTTGTGCTCACTTTTTTTGAGGTTTTGGAAATCGGTGATAAAAAGTATGGAGTCATCGCTGAGCGATGCTATATCACTAAATGCTTTCGCTGACGTGAGAGAGATAAACTGGAGCGGTTTATCTTTATGGGCCGCGTATCTAAAAGCAAATGCATCGGCATATTTTTGGTATCCGCTGCAAATAAAGAGCGGCAGTTCAGTTTTATCCAAATCTTCGTCTACATTGATCGAATTAAAGGTATGGGCAAGGTAGCGTTCATACGTTTGATTTTGACGGCGCAAGCGTTCATGGTTTTGAAAATGTTGGATTTTTCGGATGAGCTCTTCGATCATAAACGGTTTGAGAATATAGTCTTTGGCTCCTGCAGCAAGAGGCTTTGAAACCGTGTCATTACTGATATAGCTCACCATTAAAATAACGACAGCGTTTTTATAAGCCTCAATGACAGGATAGATATCCTGGCCGCTGATGTTGGTTGATAGGAGAACGACATCATAAGGTATTCCTCGAAGCCCCTCTTTGGTAGAGCTGGAGATGTCGCAGTTGTGGCTGAGATCGCTGAGTTTAGAAGCGATACTTTGTGCGAGATAAATCTCGTTTTCGATAATGAGTATATTCATCCGTTTTTCCAATCAAAATAGTGTACTGATGCGGTTGCAATGACGCCTAAGCCTTCTTTGCGTCCGATAAATCCAAGATGCTCGGTTGTTGTCGCTTTGACATTGATACGGGCAGGGGAGAGATGCAACAATGTGGCGAGTGTTTTTCGCATATCCTCTTTATAAGGGGAAACTTTCGGAGTTTGAGCAATAATAGTAATATCGGCATGGAGAATGACAAATCCGAATTGATGAAGTTTCTCGACACATTTCTCCAGAAGATATTTTGAGTCGATGTTCTTATAGGCGTTATCGGTGTCGGGGAAAAGCATTCCGATATCGCCCAAACATGCTGCACCGAGTAAGGCGTCGATAAGGGCATGAATCGCGACATCACCGTCACTGTGTGCTTTGAATCCAAAAGGGCTTTCGATAGGTACTCCGCCCAAAACCATCGGTTTTCCCTCTTCAAACGGGTGAACGTCAAACCCGTTCCCGGTAAAAACAACATTCGACGGTCCCTGTAAACATCCCAATGCGCCGATATCCGAAGAGAGGGTGATTTTGGCGGCGCGTTCGTCTCCCTCAATAAAATAACGTGTTCCGCCCGATGCAACGACGGCACTGCTCTCATCGGTATATTCGCTATCCGTTTCAAGTGCATGGCGTAAAACTTCGGTACGTGAAAGCTGCGGAGTTTGGATACGTTTGACTAAAGTCCGTTCGATCGTACTATTGTCGTATACGACGGTGTCATGCACATCAAGCGCCGGAACAATGGTATCGGCCTGTTCTTTATGGGAAAGAAGACGAGAAATAAGGTCCGGATCGACACATGCGCGAGCGATATCACTCACCATTACATAAGGGGTCTTGACCTCTTTAAGAGCATTTTTCAAAGATTGCTGACGTGTTTCTCCGCCTGCTACGACGGTAAAATCACATAATGGGGTAATAAAAGGGATTTCATCGGCGTGTGCGGACAATATGACGTCGGCTTCAGGGATAGATTCTTTGATACGGTTAGTAACATAAAGCCATAGAGGATCATGTCCGATTCGTAGCCATTGTTTTTTTACCGGTACTTTAAAACGAGTTGAGTTACCTGCTGCAAGCAACACAAGTGTAAAATCAGACAAAATGTATCCTATTTTGTAAACTGTTACGAAATTATACACTTAAAAAGCTTTTTTTTATCTTGTTTTCGATAAATTATAGAGTATATCAAGAGGAGTGAATGATTCATTTCCTAAATCCTCTTGAAATTTTTAATCTACATTAAAACAGATACGACCCTTTTAGGGGGTCTTATTTATAAGTCCAATAAAGCTTTTGTAAACTATCAAGGAGAAAGTCATGAGAACCGCATGGGTCGCCAACAGACAAAACGACACCGTTCGCACTCAGATGTATTATGCCAAGCAAGGTATTATTACCGAAGAGATGGCGTACGTCGCCAAAGTAGAAGAACTCGATCCTGAGTTGGTTCGTTCCGAAGTAGCACGAGGGCGTTTGATCATCCCGGCTAATGTCAATCATAAAAATTTAGAGCCAATGGCAATCGGTATCGCAGCACGATGTAAAATCAATGCTAATATCGGTTCATCTGCAATTGCCTCTGATGTTCAAGGGGAGATTGAAAAGATTCAAGTTTCCCAACACTATAAAGCCGATACGGCAATGGACCTTTCAACAGGGGGTGATTTGGATGAGATCCGCCGTGCGGTCATCGCCAATTCAAAAATACCGATCGGAACGGTACCCATCTATCAGATTTTGCATGACGTGCATAATAAAATCGAAGATTTAAGTATTGAAAAAATGCTTGAAGTTCTTGAGCGTCAAGCGCAGCAAGGTGTGAGTTATTTCACGATTCATGCAGGCTTTTTGCTTGAGACAATGCCAAAAGTTGCTAAACGCAAAATGGGAATTGTCAGCCGCGGCGGATCATTGATGGCGGCATGGATGATGCACTATCATCGCGAGAATCCGTTTTACACCGCGTATGATGAGATTCTTGATATTTGTGCCCGTTACGATGTTTCCCTTTCATTGGGAGATTCACTCCGCCCGGGTTGTTTGGCGGATGCATCCGATGAAGCGCAGCTCGGCGAGCTTAAAGTGCTTGGGGAATTAACGCTTCGCGCATGGGAAAAAAACGTTCAAGTTATGATCGAAGGGCCGGGACATGTCCCGCTCAATCAAATCGAGCGTAATATGAAAATTCAGCGCGAATATTGTCATGAGGCACCGTTTTACATTCTAGGACCTTTAGTTACTGATATTGCGGCAGGATATGATCATATCAGTTCTGCTATCGGTGCGGCGGTCGGCGGATGGCACGGTGCTTCGATGCTGTGTTACGTCACTCCGAAAGAGCATTTGGGACTACCGAATGCCGAGGATGTCCGTGCCGGGATCATCGCCTATAAAATTGCGGCACATGCGGCGGATATCGCGCGCGGACGCAAAGGTGCACGTGATATTGACGATGCGATGAGTGATGCGCGTTATGCGTTTGACTGGAACCGTCAATTTGAACTGGCGCTTGATCCGGAACGTGCGCGCGAATACCATGATGAAACATTGCCTCAAGATGTATTTAAAGAGGCGGAGTTTTGTTCCATGTGCGGACCTAAATTTTGTTCGTACAAAATTACCCAGCAAATTATGGACAATCCGGAGTCGATTGCATGGATTGCCGAAGAAGCAAAAACACAATCAGCAAGTTGAAAATCGTAAGCGATTTTGAGCCTACCGCTGAGGTAAACTTAGCGTTAGCGTAGTCAAACGGGACGAGTTCCGTTGGCGTATTAACCAAGACAGAAGAGGAGAATTATACACATGACAGAAGAAATTGTAAAATCAGCATTATCGAAAGTAACCTATCCGGGATTCACGAAAGATATCGTGACATTCGGATTTATAAAAGAGATTAAGATTGAGGGATCAAACGTTCAGGTAACGGTAGATATCACCTCAAGTGCTCCTGAAGTAGCTCATCAGATCACTGTTGAAGCAACGGATGAGTTAAAGCGTGCAGGTGCATCAGAAGTAGTGGTCACGATTACTGCTCCTAAAATGCCTCGCGAGAGTTCATCTAAGGGTAAAAATATCGCCCCTCAAGTTAAGAACTTTATTATGGTAAGCTCGGGTAAAGGGGGTGTCGGTAAATCGACTACTTCGGTTAATCTTGCTGTTGCGCTTGCAATGCAAGGGAAAAAAGTGGGTCTTTTGGATGCGGATATCTATGGACCTAATATCCCGCGTATGATGGGGATTGACGGGATCAAGCCTGAAGTTGTCGGAAATAAGGTTCTTCCGATCAAAGCATACGGAATAGAAGTTATGTCTATGGGTTCATTGATGGAAGAGGGGCAATCGCTTATTTGGCGCGGTGCGATGATTATGAAAGCGATCGAGCAGTTCTTGCGCGATATCATGTGGTCAGATTTGGATTGTCTCGTTATCGATATGCCTCCGGGCACAGGGGATGCTCAATTAACCCTTGCTCAAAGTGTACCGGTTACTGTCGGTGTTACCGTAACCACTCCGCAAATGGTCTCTTTGGACGATTCCCGCAGAAGTTTGGATATGTTTAAAAAACTTCATATTCCGATTGCAGGTGTCATTGAAAATATGAGCGGCTTTATTGCTCCGGATACCGGTGTTGAATACGACATTTTCGGCAAAGGGACATCAAAAGCGATGGCAGAGCAGTTCGAAACGTGTATTCTTGCCGAGATCCCGATCGAGCCTTCAATCCGTACAGGTGGAGATGAAGGAAAACCGGTTACCTATTATGCACCGACATCGGAAACGGCAAAGCGTTATATGAAAGCCGCTGAAGGCCTTTGGGCATCAATCGAAAAAATCAATGAAGAGGGCGGAGTTGATAACCAAGCGATTCAACCCAATACACCTCCGGGCGTATCAGCATGTTCTACAGCTGCTGCACCAAAACAAGAGGCTCCTGCAAGTTCAGGAAGCTGTGGCACAGGCTGCGGCTGTCACTAACTCTTTTCTTTCTTCCCGTACAATCGGGAAGAGATATCCTTCTCTCATCTTTTAATACTCAAATTGATTAAAACTGATCTCCGGAATGCATATGTTTTTGGAACTCGATAACACGGTTACGCCCCGTATTTTTACCTTCATACAGAGCCAAGTCGGCATATTTAATGACTTTCCAGATGGAATCGGCTTGTGAAGGGAAATGGGCTACACCTATACTGAGTGTTTTTTCAACAGTATCGTTTCCGAAATGGTATTTTTTCTCGTTGAAACGGGCACGGATCTTTTCGGCAACTTGTACTGCACCCTCCGGTGTCGTATTATAGAGAAGAACCAAAAACTCTTCTCCACCGTACCGGATGGCCAGATCGGCTTTACGGATACTCTCTTGGAGGATTTCGGCCAAGGTTTTAATAACAATATCTCCTGAATCATGACCGTAGGTATCGTTAACCATTTTAAAATAGTCGATATCAATCATTAAAATAGCGTAAGAGATATTAGAACGTAACGCTTGTTCTGAGCTCTTGTCAATAAATTCTTCCAAAAAGCGGCGATTGTAAAGACGCGTAGCGCCGTCACGGAGTGAAGAATCCCTCAATTTATCCATAAGAGTCCGGCTCTCAATGACCGCTTTTGCCGCTTCAAAATAGTTTTTGATACTTGGCAATGAGAGATTCATTGTCTCGATTTCTACCACCGTTTTTGCTGAGAAAGAGAGAACAAGGGCTAAATCATCATTGATATTAAACGGAATACACGAGTATTCTTTATCATGCATACAGTTCGTGCACAGATTAGGGAAGTCGGTTGAATATACGTCACTTGCTGTACGGTGGGCTCTGCATTCCGATGCATCTTTATCGGCGATAGGGAGACAAAAGGTTTTCCCCTCACTGATATGGATCAACTTGCGTTCTTTGGTAGTTTTGTCCACTTCATAAAGTGCAAAATGCTCATATTTGAATTTTTCTTTTAAAACATAGATAAAACGCTCATAAATCGCATCTTTAGTACTATCAAGCTCAATGGTTTTTTTGAATTTATAAACATCAGAAAGTTCTTGAATAATCATTCCAGCCGTACTGAGCGGATCACTGCACGAGATATTTGAACGGGAAGCAAAGGTATTGAGATTATGTTTAATCCCTCCGAAGGTATCTTCCATTTTTTGAAAGAGGGTATTCATTTGCTCGGCTACTTCACTTCCGCCATCTTTGAGTGTTGTAGTGAAGCGATAGCTGAAATCTCCGGTTCGTGCCCGTTTAATCCCATTTTGAAGGTTTTCAAAGAGTTTCATGAAAGGTTTGAAATAGTGGTTGGTGACCCAAAGGGCAATGATAATGAAGATAACGTTAATTGCAAATATTTTAGCGATCGTCATTGCACCGGTTTGGCGAATATCATTAATATTGAATTCCATGCTGATTGCACCTAGGACATCCCCTTCTTTGGCATTATGACAGGCAAGACAATTTGGATTTCCGTAAGCAGTTGCGATGTAAGGGATTGTTACACGTAAAACGGCATTTGTCGAATCCTCATAGATCTCACGAACAGGAGTTCCTTCTTTGAGAACTCTTCGATCAATCGCATCACGAGGATGTTCGTTGTCTAATCCTTCACCGTGCTGGGCAATAACGGTTTGAGAACGTACAATCCATAGTTTTTGTACATCTTTGATATTGGCAATGTTGGATAGAAAGAATTCCCGTTTGTCCATAATACCGTTAACCATATGTGCCGTTAAACCGTCACGTACGATTTCAGCAGTCATTTTTGATTTTTCAATGGCATTGTTATAGCCGTAATCGCGAAAATTAAGTGCGACGTTTGTGATCGTAGCTACGGCAAGCCCGATCAACATTAATGCGACGATAAATAATATTTTGCGGTTGGCATTCATCCATTAGTACCTTATAAATAATTGAAAAGAAAGATGTAATCGCTGAGGATAGCTAAATAATTTTTAAATATATATGAAAGTGGAGTAAAAGGCTACGGTTTATTCAACCGTAACGCTTTTTGCAAGGTTGCGAGGCATATCGACGTCATTGCCGAGACGAATCGCAATTTCCATGGAGAGGAGTTGTAATACGACCATCATTTCAAAAAATTCGAGCATATAATCTTCAGCATTATTCGTACATATGTGATCATCCGCTTTATCAAAATCAAGCGGGCTGATTGAACAAATCGTTGAGTCACGGGCACTTAGCTCTTCAATATTACTTTTTGTTTTATCATAAAGCATATGTTGAGGGAGCAATGCAATGGTAAACAGTTCCGGATCGGCTAGAGCGATAGGACCGTGTTTCATTTCCCCGCTTGGATACCCTTCTGCATGCAAATAACTGATCTCTTTTAGTTTTAATGCACCTTCCAATGCGAGCGGATAGAATACGTCACGACCGATAAAGAAGAAACCGTGACCGTGAAGGTAGCGTTTTGAGAGGCGGCGAAGCTGTTCGTGGATAGCGTTATCGACACTGACTATAGCAGGGAGAGAACGTAATAATCCGATTTGATGCTGAATGTCACTGCTGCTCAGCGTTTTACGTTCACCGGCTAAATAGAGGCTGAGCATCCATAAAACACAGACCTGTGTTGCAAATGCTTTTGTAGAAGCCACCCCTTTTTCAATACCTGCACGTGTAAGAATACTCGCATCCGCAAGGCGTACCATCGACGAGTTGTCGACATTACAGATTACCATTGTTTTGAGACCGAATTTCTTGGCCATTTTCAGACTCTCTAGCGTATCAGCCGTTTCTCCGCTTTGGCTGATAACAACGAAAAGGGTATCGGAGGTTAAAAACGGTTCGCGATAGCGGAATTCACTGGCAATTTCAACGGACGTGCGGATTTTGGAATGACGTTCAAATAAATAGCTGGCAACCAAAGCGGCGTGATAGCTTGTTCCGCATGCACAGAGTTTGATTTCGTTGATTCCATCGAATAAAGTTTTATCCAATTCTTCAAAATAGAGGCTTTCATCCCGCAGACGTCCCATGAGCGTGTCGGATAAGACAGTACTTTGCTCGTAAATCTCTTTTTCCATAAAGAAGCGGTAACCTTCTTTCTGTGCTGAGAGCTTGTTTTCGGATAAAGCGGTGAATCGTGGAGCTACTTCACGGTTTTGTTCATCAAACAGGGCGATGGCACCGGATGATGCATAGCCGTAATGCCCATCTTCCAGATAAATTACCTCATGGCACTTTCCGATCAAGGCGGCATCTGATGATCCGAAGAAGGTTTCATTATCGTGGTTACGTCCGATTATCATTGGAGAACCGTGTTTTGCAAAAAAGATGGTTCCTTCTGCATCTGCATTGACAAGCAAAATTGCATAGGCACCTTTTATTTGTGCAAGCGTTTGTTTAAAGGCATCGAACGGTGTCGAGGCACTTTTAAGGTGATATTCGAATAGATGTACAATGACTTCGGTATCCGTCTGACTAAGGAAGTGTATCCCATGTCCAATTAACATCGTTTTAAGTTCTTGATAGTTTTCGATAATTCCGTTGTGAACCACGTAAGAGTTTTGTCCCAAATGAGGATGGGCGTTTAGTTCCGTTGGTTTTCCGTGAGTTGCCCAGCGGGTGTGTCCGATACCGACCGAGAATCCGGAACTTTCATAATTTTTGGCTTTTTCTTCGAGGTTGATCAGTTTTCCAACGGCTTTAAAAAGAGAAAAATGCCCTTCTTGCAATATTGCGATTCCGGCAGAATCGTATCCTCGGTATTCAAGCTCTCGAAGCCCGTCAATCAATATTTTTTTAACAGGTTTTACTCCGATATACCCTACAATGCCACACATTATTACATCCCTACCAATTTATTGATTATTTCGCGCGCATTATCGCACATTCTATGCTGTTTTTCAATTAAGAAGTGATCTCTGGCCATATTTTTGTTTGTATGAATTTTAGCGGTTGCAATATTGATATTTGCCTCATCGAAACATTGGACAAAATAAGCCAATAGTCCTCTTTGGTTTGTGGTATTCAAGTTTAGCTGAGCATAGTGGATTGAGTGGTCGCAATCGATTGTAATTTCATTAGGTTTTATGACTGGTTTAGGGAGATCAATTTTTTTAGTCATATCGAAAGCTTCTTCCACAATCATCTCGATTTGCTCCATCGTCCCCTCACGAGGGCGTTGCAAAAATTCGATCTTAAAGTATTTGATGCTGTCAAAGAGTGTAAAAATATCCATAGATGCAACATCCAAATAGCTGAGTTTTCCTAACAAATATCCTAAATTCAGAGGAATTTTCCGGAAAATATGGATTATGAGCCCCCCGTCGATGTTCAATTGATAGGTGAAAGTCTGGCATTGAAACGCCTCTTTGGATATAGCTAAAATATCGCTTGGTGTGTGTTTAAAGAAAAAGAGATTGGATTCGATGGAGAGGACTTTTTTCTGTTCAACTTTACTAAGTTGTGTAAAATCGGGATCGTTAAGAAGTTTTTTCTCTTTATTGACCCGTTTAATCGCATCGGTAATTCGATCATTTTGGGAAGCAATTTCGAGAGAAGCTTCGTAGAGTTCATGGAGTAAATTCGCACCGAAACTTGTATAGGTTCCAGGCCCTACGCCGTTGATATCCGCATAGGTGAGAATATAAAGCAGGGTGAGATTTTCCGGTGTTTTGATTTTAGACATAAACTGATAAAGGGTTTTTTCATGGTAAAGATTTTCGCGATAAGCAACATTGCTCATTAAAATATGGTGCCGTACCAATAGTGCTCCCCGCTCATATTGCTGTGTCGGAAGTTTGAGATTTTTGAGGAACGGGACAATCAGTTTTGTCCCTACTTCACTGTGATCTTGTTTGCGTCCTTTGCCGGTATCATGCAGAAGAATAACGGCTTTTAGCAGAAGTTTATCGCTCACGCTTAGAGGTTTATAGAGTGCTTCGACATAAGGATCATTGATTTTCTCGAGGGCTTCGATGCATTTGATGGAGTGCAAATCGACCGGATATAGGTGATAGCCGTCAAACTGAGGAAGATGAAGTACTTTTTTAAATGCTCCGATGAGGTGATGTAAAATCCCCGCATCGTAAAAGAGTTTCAAAATAACATAAAGATGATTACGTTCGAACAGTTTACGCAGCAAGGTATATGTTTTGACTTTCAGCGGATGTTTGATTGGCGAGTAGGTGAAATGGAACAGGACGCTCGAATCGAATTTCCATTCACGATCTTCCAGACTGATGAGCAATTCCAACAGAGTATCAATAGAGGGAGGTGTGGCATTATAGGATGCGTATAATGTCCCATCTACCGCATAAAATCCTTTTTGAATCCGACCGGCACGGATTTTCGCGGTTGAAGCAGCATGATATAATTGGAAACGAGCCATTTTTTTAACGTAAATTTGGGTGAAGTTATTGATACGCCATTGGGCTTCCAAAAGTTTAGTGACGAGTCTACGTTCGTCACTAAACCCTAACATCTGGGCAATGCGTGGCATATAGTCCAGTACGAGTTGGTCTTGTTGTTTTCCACTGATCAGATGCAGAGCGCTCCGGACCCTGAAAAGTAATTCTAAGGCAATGCGGTATTCCCGGTATTGTTCTTCACTAAACAAAATTCCCGTGAGCTCTTTAAGGGTATTGACCCCATAGAGTGTTTTAGCGATCCAGTATAGCAGCTGAGAATCGCGCAGTCCTCCCACACCTTCTTTAATATGCGGCTGCATAGAAGAGGGGAATTTTTTGCGACGGAGTTCGGCTTCCTCGATTTTTGCCATAATAAAGGCTTTTGGATTGTCATGGCGTATGGCATTTAAACGGTTTTGTGTTGTACTCCACGTAAATGACGACCCGATGATAAGCCGCGACTCCATCATGGCCGTTTTGATCGTAATATCTTCACGGGAAGCATTAAAAAGGTCCCCGACTTCATGGACACGGTGTCCAAGTTTGAGTCCGGCATCCCACGCTAGATAAAGGAATTTTTCAATGATGGCTGAAGTGTTATAACCACCGTTTTGTTCATAGACGATCATCAAGTCAATATCACTATGCACACACAGCTGCTCACGTCCATAACTTCCCAAAGCGATGAAAGCAATCGGGATAGAACTGCGCATCGGTAAATAGTTGCCAAATAATCGTCGTAAGACGGTTTTGTACATCAATGAGATGATTGAATCGAGGGTTTTGGTGTGGATGACGAGAAAATCTTTCCCCTGATTCCGTTCGAAAAGTTCAGGAAGAGAATTTTTGTAATCGGATATATGGGATTTAAAAAGTTTGGATATCTCGAAATCGCTTGCCTTACGTTCGATGAGGTCTTCAATCTGTTCGGTAATACTCATGCTGACTACTTTTTGTTTTAATTGTATCGTAATCGATCTTTTTATTATTGAAATGGTTGCTGATAAAATGAACTATATCCATTTAAATTGATTTATAAATAGAAGATATAATATGCAGAAGAGGAGTATATCAGTATGAACAATACAGACAATTATAAAAAAGTTATGGCCATTCATGATCAAGTAATGGGACTTTTACGTTCTAGGGAAATCTCACCTTATCCGGCACATTATAAAAAGTATTTTGATGAACTTTTTTTAGAATTAGCTGATGAAGAGTTACGTAGAGAACAGCAAGACGTTGAACATCAGATTTTCATAGCTTCAAAAGATGACGGCACAAAACATCTTGATCTTGCCAAACGCTCCGTTATGTCTTTTGTCGAAACGCATGCGGATATAACTTCGGTGGCCAAGAAACAGCAAGAACAACTCGAAAATGCTCCATCTAGTACGGAAAAAGAACATATTACTTTTATTGAAAATTTGAATGCTTTAAATCAAGATATGTCTGGTGAACTTGACAAAGCACAATCCAAAATTATCGAGCTTACTACCGATTTGCATGAAGCTTTCACTTCTCTTACGATTGATCCTATCACTAAAGTCGGAAATCGAAAAGGGTTTGTAGAAGATATGGAATTGTCCATTGAGGCCGGGATGAATAAAAATATTTCCATGGTTTTAATGATGTTTGACGTGGACAACTTTAAATTTATTAACGATGAACATGGTTATGTGGCAGGGGATAAGGTTCTCTATTTTATAGCACAAACGATTAAATCGATAATTCGTGATTCCGATAAAGTGTATCGTTATGGAGGAGAAGAATTCGCTGTAGTTTTAACAAGATGTGATGTGACACAGGCATTTGCACTTGCGGATAAAATCCGCGCAAAAATAGAGCATTCTAATTTGCTCTATTTAGGAAAAAGTGTTCATGTTACCATCAGTGCAGGGGTTACGATTCATCAGCAGGGAGATACGTTTGATGGCATTATCGCCCGTGCGGAAAAAGCACTCTATTGCGCCAAAAAGTCGAATAAAAACTGTACGATATTATTTGATTGGTAATGGTGCAGAGAATTCATAACCACTATCCAACCTGAAAACATCGCATTGAGAGAGTGCCGTGTTGAAACCCTTCGTAAATAGTCGTAATGCTTTCATTCTCTTGTTGTGAACCCAGTATAGGTAATATCGGTAGATAATGTTCCAGTGTAGGATGGGCATGCTCAAAGTAGGGGAAATCAAAATTAATCAGTTTTTCATGCTTATGGACGAGCGCATCTGCAAAAGAATCGTCGAATGCCTTTGCCCATGGTGCAACCGGAGCATCTCGGTTCATATCGATATCGCCTAGATTGTGGGTGACATTCCCGCTTCCGATGATCATTACCCCTTGATTTCTAAGTGTGGACAGTGTTTTGCCGAGTTCATAATGCCACAGTGCCGGTTTACTCAAATCGATCGAACATTGAAAAACCGGAACATCATGTTTGGGGAAAAGATGTACCAGAACCGACCATGCACCGTGATCGAGGCCGTGACGACGATCAATCCGGGCATGTGTCAGATGGGCTAATAACAAACTCGCCGTCATCTCACCCTCTGCATCATATTGTATAGAATAAAGAGAATCGGGGAAACCGTAAAAATCATGTATCGTTTCGGGTTTATCGACGACGGACACCGCCGAACCGTTTGTCGCCCAATGCGCTGAAAGGATGAGTATCGCTTTCGGTTTAGGCAAAGTGGTGCCAAGCTGTTTTAAACGTCGCGTATAAGGATTGTCATCGACGATATTCATCGGTGAACCGTGACTGATAAAAAGGGCAGGTTGACGCATAATAAGACTCCTTTCTTCGGATGCATTGGCAGCCAAAGCTGCCATGAGGGCTAAAAAATGACGACGGTTCATGATAAGTGTGAGTGCATCGGCACGTCAAATAATAAAACCTTGGATGCTGTATGAGCTATCAGGGCATATTCCTCCTCGTCGGTGATTTGAAGTTCATCTCTTGAGTCGAGAATTTGTTCGTTTATTTCTACTTTTCCTTCGATGATCAAAAGCAATCGCCCATGATCTTTTGTAACCGGAGGGATCGTTATTGTTGCCCCATCCTCGACTTCTGCCACGCTGATTGAGGCATCTTGTTTGATGACGATGGAATCTTCACGTCCGTCACCGCTGACGAGAGTGACCCATTTATTCGTCTTATCATGGTGGATAAAGCTGCGTTGATCATAAAGAGGAGATCCCCCCTTTTGATTCGGATGTATCCATATTTGAAATAACGCAACCGATTCATCTTTGGTGGCATGCTCTGAGTGATACACCCCTGATGCGGCACTCATATATTGTATTTCTCCCGCTTTGATGATGCCGTGATTTCCTTCCGAGTCACGGTGCTCAAGTGCTCCTTTCGTGACGATAGAGACGATCTCCATATTCTGATGGGGATGCATCCCGAAACCTTTGCCCGCTTCGACGATATCATCATTGATGACACGCAAAGCTCCGAATTCCATACGTTTAGGATTATGGTATTCGGCAAAAGAAAAACTGAATCGGCTGTGCAGCCAACCGTGTTCGGCAACACCTCGTTCAGATGCGTGATGAAGTGTAAATGACATTGGAACCTTCCTTTTAATTACTAATTAGTAATATATGGCTAAATTTTTTTATTGCGCTTTTTCTAATTTGCGCAGTAATCGGGAGAGAGTTTGTACCTCTTCTTCATTTAATGCTTTGTCGTACCATCCGGTCAGATTTTCCACATGTGTTGGAAATATCGATTGGATAATCTCTGAACCTTCATTCGTGATCTCAAGCATTTTAATCCGGCGGTCTTCTTCGGACGTCAGAATACGAATCAATCCTTTTGATTGAAGATTTTTAACGATGACCGTCATGTTGCCAGGAGTACTCAACGTCAATTTTGTGATTTGTCCGACACTGAGTTTGCCCAAATGGTAGAGCGATTCTAAAATTCCAAATTGGGGCAGGGTGAGATCCCTCTCTGAGAGCCATACTATTTCTTTAGCCCGGATTTTAATCAAAGACCTCGAAAGTTCAATATGGGCTCGTAATACAATGTCTTCATGTTTGCCGTAACTTTGTACCCGTTTCATACTTTGCCTCCTCGAAATTTTCTAGATAAAAGAATAATAGTACTAATTAGTAATAATGTCAATAGCTTCTGTAAAATTATAGTTTTTATCAACATTCACAGAAGGTGACAGACCTAAAAAACATTTGCTATAATGCGCCAAAAATAAGCGACTAAAGATTTTAATATGAATTTGATTGATAAAGTAAAACGGCGTGAACGTTTGAGTTTGGAAGAGGCGACGGCGCTCTATGAGTTAGATCTTTTTACTCTCGGTGAACTCGCCGATGAGCGACGACGCGAGCTTCATGGAAAACAAACCTATTTTAATATTAACCGCCATATTAATCCGACCAACGTTTGTAAAGACGTCTGCAAATTCTGTGCATACAGTGCCAGCCGCAAAAATCCCAATCCCTATACGATGAGTCATGATGAGATCGTGGCAATCACTGATGATATTGTTTCTCGCGGAATCTCTGAAGTGCATATCGTCTCCGCCCATAATCCGGATACGGGATTGGAATGGTATTTGGAAGTATTTCGTAAAATCAAAGCGCGCCATCCACAGCTGCATATCAAAGCCCTCACGGCGGCAGAAGTCCATTTCCTCGCGGAAGAGTACGGCAAAAGCTACGATGAGATACTTGATCTTATGGTTGACAACGGGGTCGATTCGATGCCGGGCGGCGGAGCGGAAATCTTTGATGAAAAAGTACGGGATTACATCTGTAAAGGGAAAGTCAATTCACAGCAGTGGCTTGAAATTCACCGTAAATGGCATGAACGGGGGATGAAATCCAATGTCACGATGTTATTCGGTCACGTCGAAGAGCGTGTTCATCGGATCGATCATATGATGCGTATTCGTGATTTGCAGGATGTGACATGCGGATTTAACTGTTTTATCCCGCTTGTCTATCAAAGTGAAAATAACTTTTTGAACGTCAAAGAGTACATTACTGCACATGAGATTTTAAAAACAATGGCAATAAGCCGTATTGTTTTGGACAATGTACCGAATCTAAAAGCGTATTGGGTCACTTCGACGGTTAATTTGGCGCTTGTAGCACAGGAGTTCGGCGCCAACGATTTAGACGGGACGATTGAAAAAGAATCAATCAACTCGGCGGCGGGGGCAAAAAGTGCACACGGCGTTAATCTGAGCGAATTTGTCGGACTGATTAAAAACAGCGGATTTGAACCGATTGAACGTGATAGCTTGTATAATGTTATTAAAGCGTGGTAAGGAAATAGAATGATATTAATGATTGATAATTATGACAGTTTTACCTACAACATTGTTCAGTATTGTTTGGAGCTCGGAGCTGATTTAAAAATTATCCGTAATGATGAAATGACGGTAGAAGAGATCGAAGCACTTCATCCGGAAAAAATTATTATTTCTCCCGGTCCTGCAACACCTGACGATGCCGGAGTTACTCTGGAAGTAATCCGCTACTTTGCCGATAAAGTCCCTATTTTAGGGATATGTTTGGGACATCAAAGCATTGCACAGGTATTCGGAGGGAACGTTGTACGTGCAAATCGGATGATGCACGGTAAAACGTCTAAAATGATCCGCCAGGGTGATACACCGATTTTCCATAAACTACCGGAAATGTTTACGGCTACTCGCTATCACTCTTTGATTGTAGAGCAGGAGAATCTGCCGGAAGTGATCATTCCGACCGCGTACAGTGAAGATGATCATGAAATTATGGCATTGGAAATTAAAGATAAACCGATTTACGGCGTTCAGTTTCACCCCGAATCGATAATGAGTGAATTCGGACACGAGATTATTGACAACTTTCTCAAGTTATGAGAGAAAAAGCCTTTTTTTTAGCCTTACTGGGAGTTAATACTCTTCTTCTCGTATTGCAAATTAAAGGTCTCTCTATCAGTTATAACGAAGCCAAAATACTTTATGGCGACTTTTCCCTTTTACAGTCTTTTCTCAACCTTTCATTAAATATACTCGGACACAACGATTACGCATTGCGTCTTCCAATGATACTGTTGCATCTCGTTTCGGTTATTTTATTGTATGCCATATCTCAGTTTTACGTTAAACGTGACAGAGACCGTCTATGGATTATCTTGATTTACGTGTTACTACCCGGAGTCACCAGTGCTGCCTTGGTTGTTGATAATGCTGGACTCGTCATTGCATCCTTATTCCTCTTTAGTTATCTCTATCTTCGATATGAAAAATACGCTTTGGGATTGCTTCCGTTTTTATTGATGGTTGATCCGGCGTTTGCCTATTTGTTTTTTGCAGTAGCTTTGTATGGAATGTATCGAAAAGATTACTTGTTTATCGGTATCGGATCGGGATTATTACTTGTTTCAATGCGCTTATACGGTATCCATGTTGGCGGATTGCCGGAAAGCCGATTTCTGGATGCATTGGGTGTCTATGCGGCAATTTTTTCTCCTATCGTCTTTTTGTATCTTTTTTATGTCCTTTATCGCCGTTTTTTTGCGAAAGAGTGGGATCTGATATGGATGATTGCGAGCAGTGCTTTTCTTGTATCTTTGTTACTTTCATTCCGCCAAAAAGTTGAAGTGCAAACGTTTGCCCCGTTTTTGTTGATTGCTCTTCCTTTAGCGGCACAAACGTTCTTCCACACGTATCGAATCCGTCTTCGGGAATTCAGGGGACGATATCGGGTATTGTTTTACAGTGCTTTTATTATATTGATCCTCAACGTAATGGCCGTCTTTTATAATCAGTGGTTTTATCGTTTCATTAAAAATCCGACCCATCACTTTTCGTATCCGATGCATGTAGCGAAAGAACTATCCCAAGTGATACATCATAACAAGATCCGATGCATCGATGCAGGTAACGATAAGCTACAGTTGCGTCTCCGTTTTTACGGAATCACTCAGTGCCAATCGTATCGATTAGAGAATATGCGAACTTCAAATGGAAAAAAGGTTACAATAAGTTACAAAAATATTCCCGTATATGTAACATATGTTACTAAAGTAAACAAATAAGCATCTTCTTTGATTGAAAACTTCTAAGAAATCATTCAAATAGCCCATAAATGATATAATCTTGGCAAAAGATTCTTCGAAGGAGTTGCAATGGCTCAAAGAGCGATTCGTGAATACGACGGTAAAGCAATTTTCTCAAAACACTGGGAAAAATATTTCAGCGGGTTTCATTACGGATTTAAATCGGTATTGGTAACCAGTGGTGATGAATTACGTGCATGTGCGCAAAAACACGGTTTTGAATGGTTGAAACAAGAAGCATTGGTTGCAAAACCGGATATGCTTTTTGGTAAACGTGGTAAAAACGATCTAGTATTGTTTAAAACCAACAAACCAGGCGATGTCACGCTCGAAGAAGCTGCCAAATGGATTGACGATAAAATTTCTCACGAAACGACTCTTCTTTCAGGTCAACACGGGACATTGACTCATTTCATCGTTGAGCCGTTCACTCCGCACTCACAAGACCAAGAGTACTATATTTCAGCTACAACTGTAGGTGAAGACGATGTTCTTTATCTATCGGCTGAAGGCGGTATGGAAGTTGAAGAAGGATGGGAAGAAAAAGTTAACGAAGTAACGATTCCTATTACTATGGATGATGCGAATATTGCTCATTTGATCCGTGCAAATGTACCTGCGGGAATTCCGGCAGAGAACAAAGAACGTTTCATTACATTTGCTGAGCAATTTTATAAATTCTACCGTGATTTGAACTTTGCTTACCTTGAAATCAATCCGATTGTAATGATCGGCAATGATATGCACATTCTAGACCTTGTCGCTCGTCTTGATGACACGGCAGGTTTCATGATGGGTGATGCATGGTGCGGTGCTGAGTTTCCAACTGCATTCGGTATGGAAGATCAATCTCCTGAAGAAAAAGCGATTGCTGAAGCAGACTCAAAATCAGGTGCTTCTTTGAAACTTACGATCCTAAATCCGATGGGGCGCATTTGGACGATGGTTGCGGGTGGTGGAGCATCGGTTGTTTATGCCGATACTATTGCGGACCTATCAGGAAACGTAGCGGATCTTGCGAACTACGGTGAGTATTCAGGCGGACCGACAACGGGCGAAACTAAATTCTATGCGGATACTGTTCTTGATCTAATGACACGTCACAAAGATCCTAAAGGGCGCGATAAAATTTTGATCATCGGCGGTGCGATTGCAAACTTTACCGATGTTGCGAAAACTTTTACCGGAATTATCCAGTCATTTGAAACCTATGCAGACAAAATGAAAGCGGTCGGGACTCGTATTTACGTACGTCGTGGCGGACCGAACTATGAAAAAGGTCTAAAAGATATTAAAGAAGCGGCAGACCGTTTAGGTCTCTATATCGAAGTTTATGGGCCAGAAACACACGTAACGGATATCGTACGTATGGCTTTAGAGAAATAAGGAGAGAATGATGGGTGCTTTATTTACCAAAGATACACAAGCAATTTTTTGGAACAACAACGCGAGCGCTATCCAACGTATGTTGGATTATGACTATGTTATCAACCGTGCTAAACCATCGGTTGCGGCTATCGTTGCTCCTACATCAGGAAATAAATTCGAGAAATTTTTCTACGGTCCTGATGAAGTTATGGTTCCAGTTTTTCGTAATACAACTGAAGCGGCTGCTGCATTTCCAAATGCAGACGTTTTATTAAACTTCGGTTCGTTCCGAACGGCGTACGATGTTACAATGGAAGCTATCGCGATCAAAGGACAATTCAAAACAATTATGGTCACGGCTGAGGGTATTCCTGAACGTTTGGCTCGTAAAATGAACCAAGCGGCTCGTGACGCGGGTGTTGTTGTTATCGGACCGGCAACGGTCGGCGGTATTGCTCCGGGCGGATTTAAAATCGCTAACGTCGGCGGAACGATTGAAAATATCATTAACTCTAAACTTCACCGTGCCGGTTCATGCGGACTTGTAACCCGTTCAGGCGGTTTGTTCAATGAACTTTCAAACATCATCTCTATCAATGCTGATGGTATTGCAGAGGGTGTTGCTATCGGCGGTGACCGATTTGTTGGTTCTGTATTCATTGACAATCTTCTTCGTATGGAGAGCAACCCTGAAGTAAAATACATGGTTCTTCTCGGTGAAGTAGGGGGTACTGAAGAGTACAAAGTGATTGAAGCGGTAAAATCGGGTAAAATCAAAAAACCGATTATCGCATGGTGTATCGGTACTATTGCTAAACATTTCAGCTCAGGTGTCCAATTCGGTCATGCGGGTGCTTCTGCAAATGCGGATGCTGAAACGGCAGCGGCTAAAAATGAAGCGATGGCAGCAGCGGGTATTTACGTTCCGGCAAGCTTTAACGATCTTCCGCACACAATCGCGGAAGTGTACGGAAAACTTCGTGCGGAGGGAACAATCGGTGAAATCGTTGAACCTGAATTGCGCTCAGTACCAAAAGTACGTCGTAAAAAAGAGTTCATTTGTACTATCTCTGATGACCGCGGTGATGAAGCAACGTATGCGGGATACCCGATCAGTTCAGTTGCAACTCCGGAAACCGGATTCGGTATCGGTGATGTCATTTCACTTCTTTGGTTCAAAAAACGTTATCCGAAATGGGCAACCGATTATCTTGAAACGGTTATTAAAACCGTTGCCGATCACGGTCCTGCCGTATCGGGTGCACACAATGCAAAAGTTACCGCACGTGCAGGTAAAGACGTTATCAGTTCATTGGTTACCGGTTTGCTTACTATTGGGCCGCGTTTCGGTGGAGCGATCGATGATGCGGCAAAATATTTCAAATACGCGAATGACCGTGGTATGAGCCCGGCTGAATTTATCGATTATATGAAAAAAGAGGGTAAAACCATTTCAGGTATCGGTCACCGTATCAAATCGGTCCGTAACCCTGACCTTCGCGTATCGGGATTGAAAAAATATGCGGCTGAGCATTTCCCGGCTACTCCGTTGCTTGATTTTGCTCTAGAAGTTGAAAAATTGACAACATCTAAAAAAGATAACTTGATCTTGAACGTTGACGGTACGATCGGTATCTTGATGGTTGATATGTGGCGTGCACTCGGATACTCTGAAGAAGAGATCGATGGGTTTATCGAAGCGGGTGCATTGAACGCATTCTTCGTAGTCGGTCGCTCTATCGGATTTATCGGTCATATCTTGGATGAAAAACGCCTCGGTATGCCGATGTATCGTCATCCGACAGACGATATCCTCTATAACGTCGAACTTGCTGACGAAATTTAATTCTTTTTTTGAACCCTGCATATGCGGGGTCCAAACTCTTCTTTATCAATCTTTTCCCTTTTTTTGTTATAATCGTTTTTTGATGAAATTTGTTTTATAAGGTATTCATAATGAAACGTTTTGCCTTTACCATGCTTGAATTAGTCTTTGTTATTATAATAATAGGTATTTTAGCAGTTTTGGCAATGCCAAATTTCACTACTAATCCTCTTCAAAATGCTACTGATCAAGTTGCCAGTCATATCCGATACACACAACATTTGGCTATGGTTGATGATATTTATAATCCTTCACAGGTTCATTGGTATTATGCGAGACCTCAAATAAGTTTTAGAAGTTGTGGTGCAACTGGAGGTACTTATTATTATATTGGAAAAGATGAAGATTTGAGTGGTCCGAGTAATATTGCAGCAGATGAAGCAGCAATTGATCCTTTATCCGGTAAAAAAATGTATTGGTTGAATGGCGAATGTGATCCTGCTACATATCCTGATCGTGATCCAAATCTTTTATTGACTAATAAGTTTAATGTAACGGCAACTTCTAATTGCGGGTCAACAATTTCTTTTGATAATCTAGGTAGACCATATGATACTTTTGATAGTAATATTCCTACTGCAGGATTGTTAACAAGTGACTGTAATATTACACTTACCCATAATGATGGTACATCTGTGATCACAATCCATCCCGAAACTGGCTATGTATCGGTCAGCTACAATTAAAAAGTGATTTTTTTCACTTTTTAATAAATTCTTTCAATTTGCTCTTGACTTCTTTGATATTTTCCCCTATAATTCCCGTCCACAAACGCTGATAGGCCTTGAGTTAAGGTACTGAGTTTGAGTTTGAGATCATTGAAAACTAAGTAGGTCAAACGGTTCGAGACTTTC